>JAKMFM010000102.1 GCA_022425445.1 Planktomarina sp. | reverse complement strand
TATATTGGATCGGTGATTTCAACCAAACTGTTTGGCGCTGATTTCCCGCAATGGTTTGGCTCGCTTGGGCGCTCAGCCTATTCGTTGTTCCAGATCATGACATTGGAAAGCTGGTCGATGGGAATCGTGCGCCCGGTGATGGAAATATACCCCTATGCTTGGGTGTTTTTTGTGCCTTTTATTATGGTCACGACTTTCGCTGTGGTGAACCTGTTGGTGGGTTTAATTGTGAATTCCATGCAGGATGCGCATTCTGAAGAAGCCGATCAAAGAACAGATACCTATCGCGATGAGGTCTTGGCGCGCCTAAAAGCGATTGAGGAGCGCTTAACCCAAGATTGATGAGTTGTACTTTAATCACTCTAAGGTAGAAATGGGCAAGGTGACTTAGGGTGACGACAATGAGAGTTCTTAAAATCGCAGCGATATTTTGCATCGCTTTGGTCTTGGCGGCCTGTTCCGATCCCAAACCTGTTCTGAGGACAGACCTGCCAAAAGCGACAGGCTTGGTTTTGTATAAGGCTGAGCGCCGCATGCTTCTGCTACAAGGCAATACAGTCCTCAAAGAATATGACTTCAAATTAGGCTTTGCACCAATTGGACATAAGCAATTTGAAGGAGACGGCAAAACCCCCGAGGGGCAATACTTTATTGATCGCAAAAACCCCAATAGCCAATTTCATCTATCGGTGGGCATATCTTACCCCAATGCTGCGGATAGGCGTGCCGCTGGGACGCGCAGTCCGGGAGGTGATATTTTTATACATGGGACGCCCCGATCCTATCGCTTCTTTTTCAAAGATTGGACCTGGGGGTGTGTTGCGGTGAGCAATAGAGAAATTGAAGAGATCTATGCGATGGTTGATATCGGCACGCCAATTTGGATTTACCCCTAAGGTCTGTTTCGCGCGCGCAGCATGTGTCTTAGTGGCTGCGCAATAGGGACTAACTCGGCGCTTCGATGCCGGTGACCAAAGTCCACCAAATTTTTCCGCCTGGTTCTTGATACCAGCTGAAACCCATTTCTTGTGCTTCTGGTGCAAGGATGATCGTACGCGTGGCCGGAGTCACCATCCATGCGGCGAGGGTTTCAAGCTCTGACTCAAAGGTTTCTGAAATATTTTCTCCAAGAAGCGTGCCCTCATATCCAACGCGTTCCATACGGTCGAGCGGAGAGGAGCCGTCAGAGCCAAAATGCCAGGCTCGGTTTTGAACTGACATATCGCGCGCATGGGTGGCGGCGGCGGCATTGAGCTTGGCGTTAAAGATCAATGTTTGCACACCCGCTGCGCGCCGCAAGCTGTTGACACCATCTAAAACACTGAATTGGATCCGCGCGGCATCAGCAGGATTTATGACATATACCGGACGCAATGGACGATCTCCAGGGCCGAGGTTGGAGCCTGTATCTGGTGTACATCCTGTCAAAAGGAGTAAGCCAAGCGCTAGAGCGACCCGATAAATCATGTTGAACCCTCGATTATGTGCAGGCTACATAGCGGCAATGCGTTGCCAATCAAACCCAATATTAAGACAAATGCTGCAAATCACGCGTGTTTGATTTGTGTGTTGCCCATTTTCTTTATAAGCACAGTCAACACATGTGGAGTAAAAACATGGGCAGAGAGAAATTTCATTTGCCAAGACGGGCGTTTCTGGCCGGGGCAGCGTCCTTGTCTGGCACATTTGCATTGTCTCAGGAGACAGGGGTGTTTGACGCCGTCGAGGCAGAGGCAAGAAAGACGGCTTTGCGCAATATCAGCAGTTTTCGAATGTTGGATTGGCGGCCGTATTTTGACACGCTGAAAAATGGGGCAATTTTGTCCGATATAGACTCGCGGGCACTGCATTACTGGTCTGAAGACGAGTCGATTTACAAACTATACCCCACATCTGTTCCGATGACCGCTGATTTAACTCGCAAAGGCCGGACGAAAGTGGTGCGCAAAGTCGTTGGCCCGTCCTGGCGACCAACCCCAGAGATGCGCAAACGTAATCCGGAATGGCCTGAGTATGTGGGACCAGGACCGGACAATCCATTGGGAAGCCACGCACTGTATCTTTCTTGGACCTATTACCGGATTCACGGCACGCATGATACGCGAAAGATTGGCCGCAGATCCTCCAATGGCTGCATCGGACTTTACAACGAGCAAATTGCCGAATTATACGAGCTGACGACGGTCGGCACACAGGTGTTGCTTATTTAACAAGTGTCGCGGTTTTTGGCAAAAAGACGCCGAAGCTGCATTTGCAAAACTAAATTTAATTTGCTTTGTCCGGAGCATAATTCGGATCGAGTTACCCTTAGGTTCTGCTATGAGATTCGAGAGAACCAAAACAAATGGAGAAGAACATGAAAAAACTAATTTTGGTGACAGTTTTCGCAGCGGCAGCTACCACAGCTTTTGCAGGCGGTATGAGCGAACCAGTCATGGAGGCACCTGTTGTTGCATCCACAATGGACCAAGCAGCTGGTTCTGCAGGCTCGTTGTTGATCCCACTGGCGTTGATCGCAATCTTGGCGTTGGCAACCAACTAGTTTCTGGTTTGCCAATATCGATTGGAAAAGGACCGCTGTTTCAGCGGCCCTTTTTGATTAAATCCAGCCTTGCAGGTTTTCTGAAATCACGTTGCTCAAGGTTTCAATATGTTCCTTATTGTCGTTTAAGCAGGGGATATATGTGAAGTGCTCGCCTCCGGCGTGCTCAAAGCTTTCTTTGATCTCTTCGTTAATCTCTTCCAAGGTTTCGATACAATCTGCTGAAAAAGCTGGGGCGCAGACCGCTATATTCTTCTGACCCTTCTCAGCCATACGCGCCACCTCTTCGACCGTATAGGGTTGCAACCACTCCTCTGGGCCGAATTTTGACTGGAAAGTGGTTACGATTTCCGTGTCACTCCAACCCAGTCGCTCCTTCAGCAAACGCGTGGTTTTTTGGCATTGGCAATGATAGGGATCGCCCTGCATCAAGTAGCGTTTTGGCACACCATGATAGGAGCAGACCAAAACTTCGGGGCGCTGATCGGCGGCTTCATAGGCTTTCTCAATCGAGGTCGCCAATGCGTTGATATAATCGGGGCGATCAAAATATGGGCTAACTGTCCGAGCGGCAGGTTGCCAGGTTTGTTTGATCAAGCTTCGGAAAAATTCATCATTGGCCGTGGCGGACGTGGCCCCGGCAAATTGAGGGTAGAGCGGAAAGAACAAAATTTTCTGGCAGCCGGCCTCGACCATTTTTTGCACAACGGATTGGGTGGAAGGATTGCCGTAGCGCATGCAATATTCAACCATAACATGACCGTCGTAGCGTTTCGAAATTTCCGCCCGAACGGCCTCGGTTTGCGCTTTTGTTATGGTCGCCAGGGGGCTTTCATTCGCCTCCATATTCCAAATTGATTTATAGGCCGCGCCAGAAGAAAACGGGCGCTTGGTTAAGATGATGAGCTGGAGCAAAGGTTGCCAAAGCCAAGGGCTATAATCAATCACCCGCCGATCCGACAAAAACTCGCCCAGGTATCGGCGCATGGACCAATAGTCATAATTGTCTGGTGTGCCTAGATTGGACAGCAAAACCCCAATCTTTGGCGCCTTCACCTTTGGGTGATCTGCTGGTGCAGCGGATAAGGGCAAATAGGTGGTCTCTTGATCTGTCACGGTGCGCTCCTGAACTTGTTCCCTTGCAAATAACTGGAAAATAGGTCCCGTCAATTCCCCAAGGAGCTTTTTGCCTCTTCTAGGGCTTGTTGGAGCGATTTCGTCACGGATCCGGGCTTTAATGCTTTGGGCTGGCTCGCGTGTGGTGCCCAACCCGAAAGGAAAACCAAGTCGAATGTACAGGCAATGCGACCGCCATCGGAGGGAAATTCCGCAGCAAACACCTCCTGGGCCCGGTCAAAAAGTGATTTGCAAGTGAAGGTTTTTTGCCGCGCCGTCATAATATTGGTTTCGCCCATGTCGCGCAAATCGCGCATCAAGTTATAAATATTGCAATAAGACGTCGGTATTTTTAATGAATCTGCCACTGGCAAAGCGAGGCCGGCGCGTTGCAAAAGGGCGCCAAGTTCTCGAATTTCCGCCATAGGGGTGATACGCGGCGACAGCCCCCCGCGCAAATCAGTTTCTGCGATGGATAGGGCGCTGCGCAGTTCTGTGAGGGTTTGACCGCCAAAACATACCCCCATGAACAATCCGTCGGGTTTTAACGCGCGGCCGCATTGCACCACTTGGCCTATAGGGTCATTGCAATGATGCAGCGCCATTGCGTGGATTACGAGATCATGCTGGCCAGGGCTCAATTCCAGAAGATCCTCATCGGGCACCAGTTTCGCACTTGGAAAGGCAATGGACCAAGACTCAGGAAAACCGGTGACGATGGCGACGGATTTAAACCGCCTGTTAACCGCTTTCAGTCTTTCTATGATTTCAGCGCGGGCCAGCTCTTGCAAAAACATGCCGGTGGCGCGGGCCCGGGCGCGGGCTTCGGCTTGAGCATTGGGATCGAAAAGTAGAGGCGCTGTCATTGCTCTGAGGTAGAAGGGAGCTGTGTGGTTTGCAAGGTGTGTTGCAAGTGATTTATCCTCATCAATGTCCCGGCTGTCGGGTCTTGGTGCAAGATCACCTCCATCTTTGCCCAGAATGTTGGCGCGAGGCGCATTTTATTTCTGGCTGTATCTGCCCGAAATGTGGTGTGCAAATGTTAGGGGATCATAACGATGCGCATATTCTGTGTGATGATTGTTTGAACACCCCCCGCCCTTGGACCAGAGGGCGCGCGGTGTTTTTGTATAATGCTCAAGCCCGCAGTATGATTTCGGCCCTCAAACGTAAAGATCGGTATGACCTTGTAGCGCCCTTTGCCCATTGGATGTTGCGTCGGGGCGCGGAAATTTTTCCACCCGCCCCTTTGCTCATTCCGATTCCTTTGCTTTGGCAACGACAGTGGCGCCGACGGTTTAATCAATCAGCACTCATTGCGCAGAAGATGGCGCGGATGGCAGGAATTGACTGCTGTTTAGACGGGCTAAAGAAGTGTCGCCGTACACCGGAACTTAAAGATCATAAAGCAGCGGAACGCCGGAAGCTTCTGCATGCGTCCCTGGCGGTGAACCCGGCGCGCGCTGGATGTGTGTCTGGGCGTGAGGTGGTGCTGGTGGACGACGTTTTCACATCTGGGGCCACGTTTTCAGAAGCTGCGCGCGCGTGCCTGGAGGCTGGAGCGAAAACTGTCTCTTTGATGGCATTGGCCCGCGCTGCGAAACCGGCCTGATCTGGCGTGCAGCGTTGCGGGGGTGACCCGCGCGGCTCAAATAGAAAATAGACGACGATAGAAAAAAATTGCTATCCTACGGTTGGATCATTTACAGACCGGTCAATGACTGGTGAGCGATAGGCATCAGCGTTAACCTGACGGGCTGTAATGGCCGCGGATCCAATGGAGTTTTAGTGAATGGCGATCGTCGAATTATACACCTCACCGCTTTGCGGCTATTGCCATGCCGCCAAACGGCTTTTGGATGCGAAAGGCGTGACGTTTCAGGAAGTGGATCTTTCACGGAGCCCGGAGCTTCGCTCTGAGATGCAAACGCGGGCCAATGGTCGGCATACAGTCCCGCAGATTTTTATAGACGATCTGCATATTGGCGGATGTGATGAGCTGTATGCATTGGATCGATCTGGCAAATTGGCCGCCATGTTGGCGCCGTGAAAGTTGCCATCGCGCAGATAACGTCCAGCGATCAGCCCGTAGAAAATCTAGCAACGGTGCTGCACCTTATGGATCAATCGTCGGGTCAGGATATTTTGTTTCTACCAGAGGTGACAAATTGCATCTCGGTTGACCGTGCCCATCAATTTCAAGTTTTGGAACCCTATGCGGGAAATAGTTTTATAGAGGCTGTTCGCGCGCGCGCGCGGCACTTGGGTCTTTGGGTTGCACTTGGCTCGGTGACGGTCAAAACTGCCGATGATGACGGCCGCTTTGCCAACCGCTCGGTTATGATCAATGCAGAGGGGGAGATTGTCGCATTTTACGACAAAATTCACATGTTCGATGTCACCCTGTCTGACACAGAGCGGTACCACGAGTCGAAGGGCTACCGCCCCGGCACCAAGGCGGCTATCGTGCAAACGCCTTGGGCTGAACTGGGGCTTAGTATTTGCTATGATCTACGGTTCGCAGCGTTGCATCGCGCCCTAGCGCAGGCGGGGGCCCAAATTTTGACCGTGCCATCTGCCTTTGCCCGCCCAACGGGGGCTGCGCATTGGCATGTTTTGTTGCGCGCGCGCGCGATTGAGACGGGGTGCTTTGTGATCGCATCGGCGCAAACCGGTGTGCATCCTGGATCGGGACGTAAAACATTTGGACATAGTTTGATTGTTGGACCCTGGGGGGAGGTAATTTTGGATGCAGGGCTGGAAACAGGATTGCATTTCGTGACACTAGACTTAGGTGATGTGGACAGGGCGCGTGCGCGTGTGGCATCCTTGCAGCATGATCGCGCATTTGGTTTGAAACGGTATCACAGTAATGACTAAAACGATTGAAACTCTATCGGTCAGCCTGTTTTCGGAAATTTTAGCTCTGGAGCAATTGTTGCGCAGTCGAATTTCGAAGGGTTTGCCGAAAGGTATGGAGCTGTCGCATTTCTCAGTGCTTAACCATTTGGCGCATGTGGGTGGAGAGCGGACCCCAGCGCAACTGGCCAAAACCTTCAATCTGACACGCGGCGCGATGACCAATACACTCAACAAGTTGGAATGGGCTGGCTATGTTCATATTCGGCCCGATTGGGACGATGCTCGGCGCAAACAAGTCGTGATTAGCCCCGCTGGACGAGCCGCCCGCGATCATGCTTTTGCTCAAATCGCGCCAATCCTGACTGCCGCGACTGGTGTATCCGGTGAGGAAAACATCAAGAGCATTCTGCCCATTTTGCGTGAGTTGCGCTTGAGCATGTCCAGCGATTCCTAGGTGGGCTTGATACTTGCGGTGACATAGTTGACGCTGAGATCTTGCGCCGAGATCGACCAGCTCCACGCGATCTTATTAAAAACAAAGCCTTTACGGTCCACCGGTTTCAGCCCAGCTGCTTGAAGCAGACTGAAGAGTTCATCTGGGGTGATAAATTTATTCCAATCATGCGTGCCTTTTGGCAACCATCGCATGACCCATTCTGCTCCGATGATGGCAAACAGAAAGCTTTTGGGGTTGCGGTTAAGCGTGGAGCAAATATGCAGGCCGCCTGGGCGCAAAAGCTGTCGGCAGGCTAAAAGATAGGCCGGCGGGCTGGCCACATGTTCGACCACCTCCATATTCAACACCACGTCAAATTGCTCATTGACGTCCGCCAGGGCTTCGGCAGTGATGTGACGATAATCAATTTCAAGCCCTGATTGCTCTGCGTGCAGTTTTGCAACAGGAATATTTCCTGCGGCTGCGTCCGCCCCCACAACAGTGGCGCCAAGGCGGGCCATGGGCTCACAGAGCAGCCCACCACCACAGCCGATGTCCAAGATCCGCAAGCCTGTGAAAGGAAGATCTGATGATAAATCGCGGTCAAACTCCATGGAAATTTGCTGAGTGATGTAATCCAAGCGACAAGGATTTAGCATGTGTAAGGGCTTGAATTTTCCCTCTAAATTCCACCACTCTGCGGCCATCGCCTCAAATTTTGCGACTTCTGCGGGATCGACGGTCGATTGGTTGCCTTGCATTCCCATCTCCATATGGATTTAACATATTAGGCAGGGCATCACCCGACCTTTGCTTTATATAGGACAGTTATGGACAAAGTCGCAGGTCAAAAACGCGCAGTGCAAGTTCTTTATCCGTCGATTGAGCCTTTTGATCAACGGATTTTGAGTGTGGGCGACGGGCATCACATCTATGTCGAGCAATGCGGCAAGCCCGATGGCCTGCCTGTCGTTGTTTTGCATGGTGGTCCCGGTGGTGGGTGTAGCCCGTCGATGCGCCGGTATTTCGACCCCGCTGTGTACCGAGTTATTCTCTTTGATCAGCGTGGATGTGGGCGTTCTCGGCCTCATGCGGAGGTAGCACATAACACCACTTGGCATTTGGTGTCAGATATCGAACAAATTCGCGAGGCTCTAGGCATTGAGCGTTGGATGGTCTTTGGCGGCAGTTGGGGCGCGACCTTGGCTTTGATTTATGCGCAGGCCCATGCCTCTAGCGTGCAGCATCTAATTTTGCGTGGCGTTTTCTTGGGCCAGAAATCTGAGCTGGATTGGTTTTACGGTGGCGGCGCAGGGCGGTTTTGGCCAGAAGCTTGGGCGCGATTTGCCGATTTAATTCCCAAGCAAGAGCAAGATGATCTGATTGTAGCCTATGGCGCTCGGCTGTTCAGTGGCGACTTGATGCAAGAAACTCGCTATGCGCGTGCCTGGGCGGGTTGGGAGAATGCCTTGGCCTCTATTGACTCAACGGGAATGTCTGGAGAAACCCCATCACAATATGCGCGCGCCTTCGCACGGCTTGAAAACCACTATTTTTCAAATCAGTTGTTTTTGAGTGCGGATCAGGCGGTGTTGAACAATATGGATCGGCTGGCTGCGATTCCAGGTGACATTGTTCAAGGCCGCTATGACATGATCTGCCCGCCACAAACCGCCTGGCAATTGGCGCAGGCATGGCCAAAGGCACGATTGCAAATGGTGGGCAAAGCTGGCCACGCATTGTCTGATGCACCGATAAGCGCGCAATTGGTGAAAATCATGGATGCTTTGCGCCCATAGCGGGAAACTCATAGAAGAGTCTTTACATATGCCTTTCAGGCGTTAACCTCGCCAGGGAAATTAATTGAATTAGGAGATGTCTGGTGGGGTCTATCTTTCAGATCATTCTTCAACGTTTGGCACTTGGCCTGTTAACATTGCTGATTGTGTCGATGGTTATTTTTGTGGCTGTGAATGCCTTGCCCGGTGATTTTGCCCAGGCGATTTTGGGGCAGGGGGCGACACAAGAGGCCGTGGCGCAGATCCGTGCGGATTTGGGTTTGGACCAAAACTATTTCATGAGATATTTTTCTTGGCTGGGCAATGTTTTGACCGGCAATCTGGGGATTAGCTTTGCCCAGATGAATTTTGCATCGAATATGGGAGGGGACCAATTGGTGGGCGTGGTGGAGCAAATTGCCCCACGGTTTGAAGCGACAATGTTTTTGGCTGGCGTCACCGCAATGTTCGCGGTGCCAATCTCGATCACGTTGGGCGTTCTGGCGGCACTTTATCGCAATTCGATCTTTGATCGGGCCGTGAACATTACGACCCTGTCGTCGATTTCCAGTCCAGAGTTTTTTCTCGCCTACATTCTGATTTTGGTGCTGGCGGTGCTCAACCCGATTTTTCCAACCCTGTCGAATGTCTATGAGGGCATGGCCTTGGGCGAAAAGCTCAATCGGACCATGCTCCCGGCTTTGACTCTGACATTGGTGGTGACCGCGCATATGATGCGGATGACCCGCGCAGCGATTATCAACCTTTTGGCCAGCCCTTATATTGAAATGGCGCGTCTCAAAGGCATCAGCCCGATGCGCGTGATTGTGCGCCATGCGCTGCCCAATGCTTTAGCCCCGATTATCAATGTGATTGCACTCAATCTGGCCTATTTGATCACCGGTGTTGTGGTGGTTGAAGTGGTGTTTGTATATCCTGGCATCGGTCAGCTGTTTGTCGATAGCGTGAAAATTCGCGATATTCCGGTGGTGCAGGCCTGCTGCTTAATCTTTGCAGCCGCTTATATTTTGCTAAATTTGATGGCGGATATTCTATCCATTCTTTCCAACCCAAGATTGAGGCACCCAAAATGAGTTGGTTGATGAATTTGGTTTTGATCTTGATTGCGACGGCAGTTGTAGCTTGGGTGTTTCGTTTTGCGGGTCAAAAATTCACCGGCAACAAATCCTTCTTTCGTGACATGCCCTTTGCGGTGGCCTTTGGCTATGTCGCGGGCCTGTTGGTGTTAATTGCCGCAATGAGCTATTATTTTCGTCCGGTTGAGGTCAACGGCGTGCCGTCCGCAGGGGTGATCT
>JAKMFM010000097.1 GCA_022425445.1 Planktomarina sp. | reverse complement strand
TCGCTCTGGCCATGCGTGAACCCGTGGGGGCGATTGCCGCTCTTTGTTCAGATCAAAATCCACTTCTGGGCTTGGTCACACCCATGGCCGCGGCACTCAGCACTGGCAACTCAATAACCCTCTGCGCTAGCGCGCCTTTTCCCTTGGCGGCGACCGATTTCTACCACATCCTAGAAGCATCCGACGTACCTGCAGGGGCTGTGAACATCCTCTCAGGGCCCCAGGCCGACCTGGCACCTCATCTGAGCGCGCATATGGGGCTGGAAACTGTGTGGTGCTTATCTGGGGCGCCGCTCACTGAAGCGGTGCAAGCGCGCGCCAGCAGCAATATCAAACGCGTTTGGCAAGGTGCGGCACAAGACGATCACGCGAGTTGGCTTGATGCCGGCACCGAGATCAAAACCATCTGGATCCCCTACGGCGAGTGACGCTGCATTATTTGCGGCGAAACCACCCTCTGACGCGGCCAGAGGTCTCCTCAGCGGCTGCATCAATCCGGTCGATGACGGGATCCACGCGCCGCGCCCAAAACCCGCGAAGGCGCACATAGATCGCCCAACACAAAGCCGCCAACACAAGCAAAAACACAAAATTAAACCAAGGGATCAACCGTACATCGGGCCCAGCGATGGGCTTGAGACTCACGGCATTGGGGTAGATCGACCAAAACGTGTTGCGCCACCCATAGTGCCGCAAAATATACCATTCCGGGGCCTCTTTGTTGGAGACGGCATCTTCCGCTTCGGCTTGGAGGTTCGAACTGTCAAACTTGAAATAGGGCGGCCATTTAAAGCCCGTGTCCTCGTTGCGATACACGCTGACTTTACCATTGGCTCGGACCGCGTTAATCAACCTCAAATCACGGTTCTGAGTTTGTGCCTCACCACTCTGCGCAGCCGCATAAAACATACCAGTCCAGCCAGATAAATCTTTGCGCAAAATTTCTGTACCTGTAATGCGCACAATATCGCGTTGAGGCAAATTATAGTGAAACGCTGCGAGGACCAGCAGAGCCAGTAGCACTTTCATAATCCATCTAATTTTGGCCAGCATCCAACAGCTCCTTTAAAGGGTGTCTCACCTTTGATCTATATAGGGTTTCAATTTGCCAACCAGAAGCCCCGGTCCATGATTTCCCCTGCGCCCTTATCCTTTGTGCCGGATTTTTAACGCCGTAATGACATAGCAAATCACCAAAACCGGCAACCAAACAGCGCCCGTTGCGGCGGTCCAAATCGCGCCGGAAACAGCTGTTTCTTGCCAAGGAGCTGGGACAAGTGAGGTGATCCAAAGGCAATGCCACAGGAAAACCACGCTGAAAGCCCAAGCAACAGCCACGGCCATTTCCTGCCAAAATTCCCGAAACCCCTGCGGATCTCGCCGCCCCGCACGGAACCCAAGATACAGAGCCACAAGCACGGGAAAAGGTAAGGCAAACAAAAAAACCATCAGAGCATTAAAACCTGTTGTAAGCTTTTACGCGCTGAGTAATACGCCCAAGAGGGAGGGTGTAAAGCATCAACGCTAGGAAATTGTGCCGCAATCTGTTCACGGGCACTCCTATACGAGGATTTATATTGCCAATGGCCGGGCAGTTGCGCATCTTGAAGCGATCACGAGGGAGGCAAACATGCGACTTCACGGAAAAACCGCTATTGTTACGGGATCGGGCTCAGGGTTTGGAGCAGGCATTGCTGAAAAATTTGCTGCCGAAGGTGCAACAGTGATGGTCGCCGATATTAATCTGGATGCTGCGCAAACCATCGCAGAACCAATTGGAGCAGTGGCACAGCATGTTGATGTCTCTCGCGACGGCTCCGTCGCCGAGATGATCGGTGCGGCACAGGCCCTTTGGGGCCGGATTGATATTTTGGTCAACAATGCAGGCGTCACCCATTTACCACAGGCGATGGATCACGTCAGCGAAGAAGAATTCGATCAGGTCTTCGCCGTGAATGCAAAATCCGTGTTCTTGACCGCTCGCCATCTTGTTCCGCGGCTCAAGCGCCAAAGGTCTGGCGCCATCTTGAACATTGCCTCGACCGCCGGCGTTTCACCCAGACCAAATTTGAATTGGTATAATGCCTCAAAAGGCTGGATGATAACCGCGACCAAAGCTATGGCCGTTGAGCTGGCGCCATTTAACATTCGGGTCAATGCGCTCAACCCTGTGGCCGGTGAAACACCATTGCTCACCAGTTTCATGGGAGAAGACACGCCGGAAATGCGGGCAAAATTTCTCGCGACTATCCCCCTTGGGCGTTTTTCAACACCGCAGGATATGGGACATGCCGCGAGCTTTCTGTGCTCCGATGAGGCCAGTATGATTACTGGCGTAGCGCTGGAAGTGGACGGTGGGCGCTGCATTTGATCCAGCCCGGCTCCACAGGTCAAACAGCGGATATTTATGCCGGACGCTTTGCCAACCAGCACCAAGTATTCGCGCATTTGCGCGGCGCGGCCGGCCCGGCGTTTATTCCAGATCGTGTTGAAGTGATTTGCAATGAAAACCCAGACCCCAGGTTGGAACATTGGTTCTCGCATGGCGATAGCGCATCCATTGAGGACCGTTTGGGCCTCAACACCACTTGCGTCATCATCTTTGAACATGCGCAAGCTGAGCTGGACACGGGCGGAACAGATCGCTTGACCTATCTTGGCTCTTTTGTGGCTTTGCGCCACAGACCCTAAGAGGCAGGTCCCAGCATTGCTTCGAGCAACTCACTCTCGGGATCTTCCAGCCCGGCGATGATATCAAAATGATGTTTTCCCGGCTCAATCGTTAGCTCTGACTGCCAATTTTTTGCCAAAAGCTGCGCTTGTTCTAAAAACGCCGGCCGCTCATCCGCGCCAACCCAAACATGCGTGCGCACCCCTTTCGGAGCCCTGTGCAAGGCTGGACTTTCCGCCTTGGCAATATCCGCGGTCAAACCCAGTGGTCCGTTCATTTCCGTCTGCATTAACGGCCGCAAATCGGCGACCGGCGATATCGGCACAATGGTCTGGATCCGCGTGCGAGTCTCGCAAGACAAACCGCTGTCGCCTTGTCCCATGCGCGCCACCAAGTGCCCCCCGGCAGAGTGACCCACCAAAACAATCGGTCCTGGGATGCGGCGGGCAATCTGATCGATCGCCAGGGACACCGACTGTGTAATCTGAGGGATCGATACATCCGGAGCTAAGGGGTAACTGGGCAAGGCCACCGCCCAATCTCGCGCGCAGGCGCCTTGCGCCAGATGAGAAAACTCTCGCCGTCCGAATCGCAGCCAATAGCCACCATGCACGAAGATCATTAGACCGACCGGGCGTCCTGCGGGAAAAAACAGGTCAAAGACTTGATTTGGATGCGCCCCATAGGGCTGGTTCAACTGAGCCCGGCCCAGCGTGTGCTCGGCGTCGCGATAGCTGCGTGCAGTTTCATCCCAATAGGTTAAAAACCTGTCCGCATCGGGAATATAGGCGGCATTCGCATAGGCATCATCAAGCGTCAATTCGCTTCTCCTCTGGACAAATAACCGATCAAATGGTCTCACATCTTTAACCAAGGGAGGCCAAAATGCTTGATACATCCACAGATCTAAAATCCATGCTCTCAGATCCCAGCTTGCTGCAAACGCAA
>JAKMFM010000245.1 GCA_022425445.1 Planktomarina sp. | reverse complement strand
GCATGTCATTGACGAGATAGTGTAAGCTGAGAACTTTGAGACTGCCGGCGCCGTCAAAATCAGCGTAGCCTGTGCCAAAGCTCTTGGCCCAATAACCATACTCTAAGCCGATGTGATCATTGATCCACAGTGGAAACTCTACAAAGTGATGGTAGCTGTTTGGGTTTATATTTGCCCAGATCAATGCGATGATAGCCCCGGAAATCAATAAGATTGAGTAGTTTGTGATAAAATTCCAAACACGATACATATATGAGCGCTCCACTGATTGCGTGAGTTTGGAGATAGGTTACCCGATGCGGACGAGCAACCACAATGGAGAAGTTTTTTCGCAAATTGCGCAATGCCGCCTGTGTGAAACGCGGTTTTCGCAAGGGGTTTTGGCGCATAAGCCGCGACCTGTGGTCTGGGCGGGGCCAGCGGCAAAAATATTGATTGCTGGCCAAGCGCCTGGGCTTCGGGTGCATAACTCCGGTCGGCCATTCGATGACCGCTCGGGCCAGCGCCTGCGTCAGTGGATGGGGCTGAGCGCGGCAGAGTTTTATGATGAAAATCTCTGCGCGATCTTGCCTATGGCGTTTTGTTTTCCGGGTTACAATGCCGCCGGTCATGACCTCGCGCCTCCGGCAATCTGCGCCAAAACTTGGCGTGATATGGCGTTGCAAGCCCTGCCGCAAATTTCTTTGACCCTGCTGATCGGCAGCTATGCCCAGGCTTGGCATTTGCGCGATGGGCTGCGGGTGAATGACCGGTTGCACAACTGGCGTGCCTATGGTGAGAACAGCTTTGTGTTGCCGCATCCCTCCTGGCGTAATACTGCATGGATCAAACGCAACCCTTGGTTTGAAACTGAGCTCATTCCTGCGCTACAGGCGCGGATCGGCCAGATCAGAAAGACGGCCTATGACCCCGCTTGAACGCACGATTGTCATGCTCCAAGCCGCGCCGGAAGATCCTGCGCGCTTCTCTGTGGTGCTTGAACGCCTCTGCGATGCAGAGGTGTTTTTAGCACTCGATGCCCAAGCCTCCGATGAAAATGTCACGCCCAAGATCGTGGAAAGCGGCGGGCAAAGCTATGTCGCGATCTTCGATACAGAATTGCATCTGGCTGAGGCGGTGGGTGGCGCGGCGGATTACTTGTCAGTGTCCGGCCGTGCTTTGGTGCAAATGTTGGTGGGGCAGGACAGCGGTATTGCGCTCAATCCCGGATCTTCGGCCATTGGGTATCTGTTCGAACGAGAAACGCTCGATTGGCTGGCGCGGTCTTTGGATGAGCGTCCCAATGAGATGGCCGCCCAGCAGATTGCCGAAATTACCCCGCCGCCGGCTCTTCCTCCAAAGGCGCTTGAGGCGCTTTCTGTAAAACTCACGGCGGCGCAGGGCTTGGCAGAATTTGCCTGTTTGGTGCAGGCCCGTGATGGGGCGGGAGTCACAAATCCCCTAATCTGTTTTGTGGGCGAATTTCCCGCAGCTCAGGCTGATTTGGCGAAACTGATACAAGAATATCTGCAATTTTCACAGTTGGATGGCGCGCCTTGGGATGTGTCGTATCTGGCGCCAGATCATACAATGGTGGCGCGATTTGTCAAAGTTGGGTTGCGCTTTGATTTGCCAAAACCGGAGGTCGCGCCCGAGCGTCCGGCACCGGGAAGCATTGCTGGCAAGCCGCCAATCTTGCGATAATTGAGCGGCGCGTGGGGGAGGGTCAATACCCGGCTGTTCGGTCGACCAAATGCAAAAATGGCGCGCCGCTTTCACCGCGCGCAATGTTCTCCACCAATACCCCAGCGGCTGTGGCCGGGCGGGTGCCGGAGGCGATATGCGGTGTGACGGTGACATTTGGCAGGTGCCAATAGGGGTGATCTTGTGGCAAGGGCTCCACGCGAAACACATCCAAACAAGCCGCTGAAATATGCTTTTGCTCAAGCGCCGCCAAGAGCGCGTGATCGTCAATTAATGGCCCGCGCCCGGGATTGATGATCACCGCGCCACGCGGCATCTGCGCAAGCGTTTGAGTGTTGATCACATGTTCTGTCTGAGGCGTATCTGGCAAAATCAAAATCAAAATTTTTGCGCTCTGCAACGCGGCCTTTAGCCCGCTGGGGCCGTGGTGGCAGGTCAGACCATCAATTTTCTTGGCTCTGCGGGACCAACCGCTCACAGGAAATTTAAGCGCGGTCAATGCGGCTGCACAGGCCTGCCCTAAGGCGCCGAGGCCTAGAATTGTGATCGGACGGTCTTGTGCTAAAGGGGCGTGGATTTCGCGCCAACTGTGATCTGGATTTACAATATGCTGGTCCATCCCTAGGTGATAGCGCAGTGTGTGACCGACCACCCATTCCACCATGCCTTGACGTAGGCCGCTGTCGACCATGCGGCACAGCGGCTGCGTCAGGCTGGCATTGCCAACAATTTTCTCAACTCCAGCCCAGAGGCTCAGCACCGCTTTGCAGCGGGTAAAGGGGGTGAAATCTTGCAGGGTGTTGTTTGGTGCGTAGACGATATAATCTACCTCGGCTGGCGCACAGTGCGGTGTCACCCTTGCATGGATCCCCCGCTGTGCCAAACCCTGGCGCAGCGGCGCCTCGTAGAGTTCAAATTGTTCGGGACGGGCAGCGAATAGGACATTTATCATTTGAATTTTGGCCTTGGACGGTGAACATGGGCGCTTTGCATCAAGCCGAAGCCGAGCAGCAAGATGAGCATTGCAGAGCCGCCATAGCTGACCAATGGCAATGGCACACCCACAACGGGAGCCAGCCCCATGACCATGGCCATATTCACGGCAAAGAACAAAAAGAAAGTGATGCCAATGCCCAGGGTCAACAGGGAAGAGAAACGGTCTTTATTGCTAAGAGCTGAGGCAATGCAGGCCAGAACCACCAATGTGTAGAGAGCTAAAAGCGAAATTGAACCGATGAATCCAAATTCTTCGGATAGGGTGGTGAAGATGAAGTCTGTGTGTTTTTCAGGTAAAAAGTTGAGCCGAGACTGGGTACCCTGCATTAAGCCGCGCCCCGTCCATCCGCCCGAGCCGAGCGCGATTTTCGCTTGGGTGATGTGATAACCTGCGCCCAATGGGTCACGATCTGGGTTGAGAAAAGTGTCAATCCGGCTGTATTGATAATCTTTGAGCAATTGCCAGCCTGTGCCGCGGGTTTGAAGCACAGCCACGACAAGGCCAATGCCGCTACCGATGAGCGTTGCAAAATAGGCCCAATGCACCCCGGCCAAGAACATGATCGCGCCGCCGCCCATAATCAAAAGCAATGAGGTGCCAAGATCGGGTTGTCTGAGAACCAAAAACACCGGACATAAAATCAACAACGCAGGCAGCAAGACCCAAAATGGCTGCGAAATCTGTCTGCGGGGCAGCCAGTCATAATAGGCGGCCAGTACCAGGACCAAAGCAATTTTCATCACCTCCGAGGGTTGCAGGCGGATAAAGCCAAGATCGATCCATCTTTGGGCTCCCATGCCGGTTGTTCCGACGAATTCGACAGCGATAAGCAGTAAAATTGCCAGGCAATAGGCGGGGAAAGACATATTTCGCCAAAACCAAATCGGCACCATCGCCACCACAAAAAGTCCGATCATGCCCAAGAAAAACCGCAGCATTTGAGGTTGGGCCCAGCGGTCGGTGTGACCGCCCGCAACCGAGTAGAGCATGACAAATCCCACACCAGAAATCGCTGTGAGGAGGATCAAAATTGGCCAATTGAGCGCCAGAATTTTTCGAAATCCGACGGGCACGGCGGCCAGATTATGCTCAAGATAACTCACGTTTGCACCTGCCCTTTTTTGTCCAGCGTGCTCCAATCAAAGAGTTTTGGGGCTAACTCCTCTTGCTCCTGTTTGATCTGCGCTTTGACGCCTGCGGGATAGTGGCTCAGCTCTGGCATTTGTCCCGTCAAGGCAAAGAGTGTGACATCGCGCGCGATTGGGGCGGCCGTGGCGCTGCCGCCGCCGCCGTGTTCCACAATCACTGCAACGGCAACTTTGGGATTATCATAGGGGGCATAGTCGACAAAAAGCGCGTGGTCGCGTTTCTCCCAAGGCAGATCTTCATTGCGGATCACCCCGGTCAATCGCTCTTCTGCCGTGATGCGCCGGACTTGGGCTGTGCCCGTCTTGCCGGCCATTTGCAGATCTGGGCTGACAATGCGCTTGCTATAGGCGGTCCCGTTTTTGGTGTTGGTCACGGCAAACATCGCCCGTTGCACCACCTTCAGATGCTCGGGGTCCACATCCAAAGGGGCGCCCGTCCCCAAAGGCATGGCTGTATCATCGATGGACTGCACCAATCTGGGCTGCACAGCCCGCCCTGTACCCAATCGCGCCGCCATGATCGCCAATTGCAGCGGCGAGGCCAATACATAGCCTTGCCCGATGGAGGCGTTGACCGTATCGCCGAGCAACCAGGGTTGGCTGAAAGATTTCTCTTTCCATGCCCGCGTTGGCGTCACGCCGCGGCTGACGGCACTCAGTGGCAGATCGTGATATTCGCCCAAGCCAAACCGCTGCGCCATGGCTGAAATTTTGTCGATGCCAACCTTTTGGCTGATGGAATAGAAAAAGACGTCGCAGCTTTGCGCGATGCTGTCTTCGATGTTCAGAGCGCCGTGCCCTTGCCGTTTCCAGCAGTGAAAACGGTTGTTGGAAATTTCGAAATGCCCCGGGCAAAAAACTGTATCATCCGGGCTCAACACCCCATCTTCCAACGCCGCGAGGGCTGTGATCATCTTGAAGGTCGAGGCAGGTGCATAGGTGCCTTGCACCGCTTTGGCGCGAAGCGGGCCAAAAACATCATCGCGCAGGGCATTATAATTTTTACTCGATATGCCGCGCACAAAGAGATTTGGATCAAAGCTTGGACTCGAGGCCACGGCCAAGAGATCGCCGGTTTCGCAATCGATCACCACGGCCGATGCGGACAACCCATCCATTCGTGCCAAAGCAAAGTTTTGGATTTTACTGTCGATGGTGAGCTTAACTGTGCCGCCTGGCTGCCCTTCGGCGCGTTCCAATTCGCGCATCACCCGCCCGACTGCGTTCACCTCAATTCGTTGATGCCCCGCAGAGCCGCGCAGCCTGTGCTCCATCTGCGCCTCAACCCCGGTTTTTCCAACTTGAAACCGCGGAATTTGTAAGAGCGGATCTGAATCCTTTGTGCGGGATAGATAATAGTCGCTGACCGGGCCAACATAGCCCACCACATGCGCCAAATTTTCTTTTTGCGGATAAATTCGGGACAGTCCGACATCAGTTAACAGCCCTGGGAGGGCCGGGGTGTTGGCCGCCACGCGGGCGAAATCATTCCAATCGAGGTTCTCAGTGATGGTCACAGGGACAAACGCGCTGCGGCGGGATAATTCTTTGCGGGCTTTTTCCAGATCACTTGGGTTGATCGCTATAAGCTTTTGCAATTGCGCCAATACCTGATCGACATCTTCGGTTTCTTCACGAACCAGCAAGATCCGATAGTTGGGCACATTGGCAGCAACCGGCCTGCCATCTCGGTCAAACATGATACCACGCGCCGGGGGCAAGAGTCGCATGTTGATGCGATTTTCTTCTGCCAAAAGCCGAAATCTCTCAGCCTCCTGAACCTGTAGGAAACGCATGCGAGCACCGAGAGCCGTCACCACACCAAGCTGCAAGGCGCCGACGAGCAGGGTCCGCCGTGACAGTTTTTGGGCTGAGGTGATGATGTCATTGGGATGGTATTTCATCGCGCGGTCCTTGGTGCGCTCGGATGCAATGTTTGCGCCAGGACAAAGCGCAGCACGGGGCGGAAGATCCACTTGCAGATCGGGTAGATCAAAATACTCAATAGCACTTGGACAACATATTGTTGCACATCTGGAACGGGCAGAAATGTGAACATCAAGGCGAAATAATGCACCAAAAAGCTCACTCCAATCACCATGGCGACGATGAGCCATTCATAAAGAAAGAGGACTTCATTTCGGCCGCGCGTCCGCATGCGCAGAAAAATGGATGCGCAGAGCACGATCAACGTCCATAGGCCAGGGGGCTTTTGTAAAATGGCGTCCGCAAATAAAAACGCCAGGGTGATCAGAAACGGGCTCATTAGATCGGGGCGCCGCATGATCCAAGCAAAGGTGACGACGAGCGGCACATCAGCTGGAGCAAAGGGATATGGAAGAGCTTGCAGCGGCAGAGTTTGTAACAAAACTACCAGCGCAATAATCGCAAGATAGGTCAGTTGCAGACGAAAGGTGCGCATCGGGGGATCTTGCATCATGGCTCCCCCGATGGATTCGACAAGTGCACCCCAACCAGATCACCCGCGTTTGAGATGATCTCACGCGGTTGATGACGCAGGACGCGGAGAAATTCGAGCCTTTGAATATCGGCTGCCAATCGCACGCGCAGCCGTCCTGATTGGGTTTGGGTGACTTGGCCGACTAAAAGACCTGACGGAAAGACGCCGCCGTCACCAGAGGTCACGACACGATCCCCCGGCCGGACCGTTTCGGGAGCCTCCAAGAATTCCAAAGGCGGTCGGCTGGTGTTGTCGCCAACGATCATCGCGCGTTGCCCGTTGGATTCGATCGAAACGGCAATGCGGCTTGAGGTATCTGTGAGAAGGATCACCCGTGAGGTGCGCTCTCCCACACCGGCAATACGGCCCACCAGTCCGATGCCATCAATGGCCGCCCAGCCATCCACGATTCCGTCACGTCGCCCAACGTTGAGCAATACCGTTTGGCGGAAGGGGCTGCCACTGTCGGCCAGAACCACACCGGTGATTTTGGTGAACTTTGGATCGAGTCGCACATTATTTAAATCCAGCAAACGTGCGTTTTCTTGCTCGCGTTGGAGCGCGGCTTCTTTCCAGGCTTTCATCTGCTGTAATTCGCGCCGCAGCTCTTGGTTTTGCTGATAGATCCGCGTGTAACTGCGCGCTGAGCGTAGGATGTTGACTGCTGCGGTCACCGGGGCTGTGACAGCGGAGAAATTGGGAATAACACGGTCGGTAATTTCCATGCGCAGCCTCTCGATCCGCGGATTATCGATGCGCCATAACAAAAAAAGCCCCAGCAACATAACGATCAAAGCGCCCAGCATCAGCCGCCCAAGGGCCGTTGAATAGCGATCTGGCGTGTTGCGATCCCGTGCCATAAGCTCCCCTAAGGGTTGAGCGGTTAACGTTTAACTGTCGTAGTCAATAACATGGGCGAGCTGTTTTTCATATTCCAAAGCCTTACCCGTTCCAAGCGCCACGCAGTTGAGGCTTTCCTCCGCAACCGAGACAGCCAGGCCGGTTTGTTCCCGCAGGGCCAGGTCCAATTCGCCCAGCAAAGCGCCACCGCCTGTCAGCATGACGCCTCGGTCGACAATATCCGCGGCCAAATCGGGTGGGGTGGCCTCCAATGCGGTCATGACGGCTTCGCAAATTTGCTGCACGGGTTCAGCCAGTGCCTCAGCCACTTGTGCTTGGCTGATTTCGGTCTCTTTCGGCACGCCATTGAGCAGGTCACGCCCGCGAATAGCCATGGCTGCCCCGCGCCCGTCATCGGGCATGCGGGCTGTTCCGATTGTGGTTTTGATCCGCTCAGCTGTAGCTTCTCCGACCAAAAGATTATGCTGGCGACGAAGGTAGCTGATAATAGCCTCATCCATGCGGTCACCACCGACGCGCGCCGAGCGGGCATAGACGATGTCTGCCAATGAAAGAACGGCCACCTCTGTTGTCCCGCCGCCGATATCCACGACCATAGAGCCGGTTGGATCCGTGATGGGCATGCCGGCTCCGATGGCCGCGGCAATCGGCTCTGCGATCAAACCGGCCCTGCGGGCGCCCGCTGAGAGGACGGATTGACGAATAGCGCGTTTCTCCACCGGAGTGGCTCCATGAGGTACGCAGACGATTATTTTCGGCTTGGAAAAGGTGGTGTGCTTGTGAACTTTGCGGATGAAATGCTTGATCATTTCCTCTGCGACATCAAAATCAGCAATGACCCCGTCGCGCATTGGGCGAATGGCTTGAATGGAACCAGGTGTCCGGCCGAGCATGAGCTTGGCATCCTCACCGAAGGCCAGCGCTTTTTTCTGACCATCCTTGACTTGATAGGCCACGACGGAAGGTTCATTTAAAACGATTCCTTTGCCGCGCACGTAGACCAGAGTATTGGCTGTACCCAAATCAATCGCCATATCTGAAGAAAACAGACCACCAAGTCCAAACATCCGCAACGCCCCATCGGTATGAACCTAAGCCGACACAGGCTTAGAATTTTCTCATCTATAAGGTTTAGACACCGCCTTTCCAAGGCCTTGTAAGGTGGTTTTCACCCTACAAGGCGTGAAATTAGAGAAATGGGCGGGGATCAGCCGGCGTCTTTATAGGAAACCGATTTCAAGTCCTCTCCAGGTGCGGATTTTTCGCGCCGAACGATCAAGCGGTTTAACGCGTTGATATAGGCTTTGGCTGAGGCCACCACGGTATCGGTATCGGCCGATTGTCCGGTTGCGATCTTGCCGTCTTCCTCCATCCGAACGCTCACGGTGGCCTGCGCATCGGTCCCTTCGGTGACCGCATTCACTTGGTAAAGCTGCAATCGCGCTGCGTGAGGAAAGAGCGCTTTGACCGCCTTAAATGTTGCATCGACGGGACCGTCACCTGTCGCTTTGACGCTGTGCATAATTCCATCAATGGACAATTCTAAGCTGGCCTCCTGCGGGCCTTGGGTACCGCAGATCACGCGTAAGGATTTGAGATTGAGATGATCGGATTGCTCATCGGCTGTATCTGCCCGAACCAAGGCAAGAAGATCCTCGTCAAACACTTCCTTTTTGCGATCCGCCAGATCTTTGAAGCGCACAAAGACATCGTTCAATTGATTGTCTGCCAAATCAATGCCCAGCTCTTTGAGCTTCGAGCGCAGTGCCGCGCGGCCGGAGTGTTTGCCCATCACCAAGTTGGTCTCGCTTAATCCAACATCTTCAGGCCGCATAATTTCAAAGGTTTCGGCATTTTTGAGCATTCCATCTTGGTGAATGCCGCTCTCATGGGCAAATGCGTTTTTACCGACGATTGCTTTGTTAAACTGCACCGCAAAGCCGGACACTGTGGCCACGCGGCGGCTGATGGCCATTATTTTTGTGCTATCGATTTGCGTGCGGTAGGGCATGATGTCGTTCCGGACTTTCATCGCCATCACAACCTCTTCAAGAGCGGTGTTGCCGGCGCGCTCTCCGAGG
Organism: Planktomarina sp.; assembly: GCA_022425445.1. Classification (GTDB taxonomy): domain Bacteria; phylum Pseudomonadota; class Alphaproteobacteria; order Rhodobacterales; family Rhodobacteraceae; genus Planktomarina. The sequence goes on along the minus strand of JAKMFM010000245.1, from coordinate 3,113 downwards.
CCATTGATCGTACATTCAATCTGCCGCGCGCCTGCATCCACGGCGGCAAGTGAATTGGCCGTGGCCATGCCAAGATCATTGTGGCAATGGGTGGCAAAAATTACATCGGCGGCGCCCGGGACGTCCTGAATTAATCTTGCGATCAGCTCGGCGCTTTCGCGTGGCGCCGTATAGCCCACCGTGTCGGGGACATTAATCGTGCTGGCACCGGCCTTGATGGCGATTTCAATGGTGCGGCAGAGGTAGTCATATTCTGTGCGGGTGGCATCCATGGGGGACCATTGCACGTTGTCGCATTGATTGCGGGCATGGGTGACGGTTTCGTGAATGCGCTCGGCCATTTCATCTTGGGTCAGGTTGGGAATGGCGCGGTGCAGGGGCGATGTGCCGATAAATGTATGAATTCGGGGTTGCGCCGCATGGCGCACGGCTTCTGCACAGCGATCAATATCTTTGAAGTTTGCACGGGCAAGGCCGCAGATCATGGCGTTTTTGCTGCGTTTGGCGATGTCGCTGACGGCCTTGAAATCTCCTTCCGAGGCGATGGGAAATCCAGCTTCAATGATATCCACACCCATATCATCAAGCATTTCAGCCAATTCAAGCTTTTCGGAATGGGTCATGGTTGCGCCGGGGCTTTGTTCACCGTCACGCAAAGTAGTGTCGAAAATATATACACGATCTTGGGTCATAGGACTGTTCTTCTGCTAGGATTTTGGAAGGGTTCGGCGCTGGGCTTCGGTGAGCGTCCCGCGCCGAAAAGCACGCTCAGCCTAGGCTAAGAGTTAGTAGGAGGAGTTGCTCAGTCAAATGTTCCATGGGTTTAGGTATAACTGTGATTTTGCAAATGGGAAGGGAAAAAATATGCCAAACTCCCTGGCGCGCAAGCAATTTATGGCAAAATGCGGCGTGGTGGTGGCCATGTTGGCAATATGCCCTACCTCGGGAGTATGAAGCGTATCTTGATCATTGGGGCCTCAGGGGCCATTGGAACGGCGCTTGCTGAGACCTATCACAGCAAGGGTTGGCAATGCGCCGGCCTGTCGCGCAAAGCGCAGGGCCTGGATTTCACCCAAGAGCAAACCATCGCCGTCGCAATGGCCACGGTGACCGGTCCGTTTGACACAATTGTTGTTGCAACCGGCGCTTTGACGCTCGATGGGGTTGGGCCAGAAAAGACCATCAAGGCCGCGACGGCGCAAACCATGGCGGCACAGATGCAGGTAAACGCCATCGGCCCAGCGCTCATTTTGGGCCGAATTGGCGCTTTATTGCCGCGTGATCGTCCGGCGCGCGTCGCGGTCCTATCAGCGCGGGTGGGATCGATCGGTGACAATCGACTGGGCGGATGGGTTTCCTACCGGGCGGCCAAGGCGGCCCTCAATCAAATCTTGCGGACGTCCGCGATTGAATTGGCCCGCAGCCATCCGCAACTGTCCTGTTTTGCGCTGCATCCTGGCACTGTCGACACGCCCCTCACGCGGCCGTTTTCGGCCAAATATGACGCGCGTCCCCCGGCAGAGGCTGCTGCGAGACTGCATGACGTGATAGAGGCCCGCGGGCCGCATGAGACCGGACAATTTTTCGATCAAAACGGAAGCATCGTCCCTTGGTGAAAGCCCCCAGGCTTCATTCGGAGGGGCTGGCCGCGTCCTCGGGCGCAGGTGCCGTGTCTTCGTCCGGTTGCAAAACGCCGTTTTCCCAAGTGCCGCTTGCAACCCCACCGGTGGCATAGCGCATTGTACCCTCGCCCTGCCGACGTCCGTTGACAAAGCTTCCGGTGTAGACATCGTCATTGGCATAGGTGGCGGTGCCTATGCCGTGGATTTCACCCATGAGCCAGTCGCCGGTGTAGCTAAATCCATCCTTCATTTTGATATATCCTTCACCAGAGCGCTGCCCTTCGACAAAGCCGCCGACATAGGTTGTACCGTCACGGTACCGCGCTTGGCCAGCGCCGTGGCGTTTGCCATCTTTCCAGTTGCCCTCGTAGCGATAACTGTCGGCAAAGGTCATAATTCCATAGCCGTGATTTTGCGCATTCTTAAATCTGCCCTCATAGACCAAGCCATTGGGATAAGTTGCTTTTCCAGCCCCCTCAATGACCCCGGCCTTCCAATTGCCCTCATAGGTCGAGCCATCTGGATAGGTGATTTTGCCGACACCCTCTGGCAAATCATCTACAAAGGTACCGACATAGATCGAGCCATCCGGGTAGCGCACCTCACCGCGTCCCGAGATTTTGCCATTCTGCCAACTGCCAGAGTACCGATAGCCGTCGGCGGCGAGAAACGTGCCATTGCCATGGCGACGGTCTTTGTGGAACTGACCTTCATAGAGGTCGCCATTCGCGTAGACGACCTTGCCACGCCCCTCGCGCTTACCATCTTGCAAAATACCGGTGAAGACATTGCCATTGGCATGGGTGAGGGTGCTCTCACCGTTGATCTTGCCATTTTTCCAAGTGCCCTCATAGGTCACCCCATCGGGCATTGTCAAAATCCCAGCCCCCGAACGCTCGCCCGCCTCAATAGAGCCTTGGTAGACTGCCCCATCTGAATAGATAATGGTGCCGACCCCTTGTTTGTCTCCATCAACCCAATTGCCCTCGTAGCGATACCCGCTGTCAGACGTGAGAACGCCCTGGCCGTGGTGTTTGGTGTCGCGAAACTCTCCTTCATAGCGCAGGCCGTTGGCATATATCGCCACGCCTTGCCCGTCGATCTTTCCGGCGACCCAGTTGCCTTCATAGGTGCCACCGTCGGCATAGGTTATGCGGCCGTCTCCGTGGGGCTTCCCATTTGAAAAGGTCCCCCTGTAGACCGACCCATCTGGAAAGGTCGCCTCCCCTTGACCGGAAATCTCACCATTCTCCCAATTGCCGGTGTATGTATATCCTGACGGAAGGCTGTAGGTGCCTTGCCCGTGTTGGCGACCGTTTTTGAATGTGCCCTCATAATAGCCGCCGTCTTCATATTGTTTTGATTGGATCGTAGCGGTTTGCGCTTGGGCTGTACCGCTCAATAGCAGGGTCGCTGTGACCAATAGGAGATGTGTGATCTTCTTATTCATTGAAGTTTTAACCTCTTAGGCAATGGCTCAGCGTCGGGCTG
>JAKMFM010000226.1 GCA_022425445.1 Planktomarina sp. | reverse complement strand
GTGATCAAAAACCCGTGCTCAAGTTGCCATGGCGCTGGGAGGGTTGAGAAAGACCGAGCACTGTCCGTCAATATCCCAGCAGGTGTCGAAACCGGCACACGCATTCGCCTGTCAGGCAAAGGGGAGGCGGGTGCACGCGGCGGACCTCAAGGCGATCTCTATATCTTTATTGAGGTCGCAGATCACCAAATTTTTGAACGTGATGGCAACAATCTATTTTGCAATGTGCCCGTGTCGATGACCTCCGCCGCATTGGGCGGTGATATCGAAGTGCCAAATATCGACGGGGGCCGCAGCCGGGTTAAGATCCCAAGTGGCAGCCAATCTGGCCGGCAAATGCGTTTGCGTGCTAAGGGCATGCCCTCGGTGCGTGGCGGCGGGGTGGGCGATATGTTCATAGAGCTTCAAGTGGAAACGCCCGTAAATTTGACCGCGCGTCAAAAAGAGATCTTGCAAGAGTTCGAAGCGCTTTCGAGTAACAACAGCCCGGAGAGCCAAGGCTTTTTTACAAAGGTCAAAAGGTTTTGGGATGGTGTGAAGGGTCAAGACTAAAGCATGAAGCCCGGCGCTGGAAAGACTCTGCGCTGAGCTTTTATTTTATCCAAATTTCAACACGGCGATTTTGATTTTGGCCCCAGGCTGTATCGTTGCAGGCCAGCGGTAAGCCCTCCCCCAATCCGAGAACTTCAAAACCATTATTGAGCTGGGTGTCCTCAAGCAGTGTGGCGATGGTGGCGCGCACGGCGCGGGCGCGGTCGAGGGAAATTTGCACATTGCCATCGGCGCTCCCTTGGCTATCGCTGAAACCCACAAACATGATGTTGCGTCCTTCAAAATATCCATCCACAAACAAATGTTTGAAAAACTGGAGATTGGACAGCGAGTCTGCATCCATGATCTGCGTGCCCTCCAAAAAGTGGAACGCCAAAGACATTCGCTCATAGCCATTTAGCTTGAGAACGGCCTGGCGCAGATCCTTGGTTCGCATGTCTCTATCTGTGTTTAAAATCGCGTTGATCAAGAGGCCAGATTGCCCGTGAATCTCCGTCTTTTTGAGGCTGCGGCTGATGAAACCGAGCATCCGTACCGCATCCTGTGCTTCTGGCGTTAACAAAAAGGCCCAAAAGGCGCGGGTGATATTTTGCATCTTCTTGGGTGCGGCAATCAGAAATATCGGAGTTTGCAGGGGATGCACAGGGGCCTGGATTTCAGTTGGCATCGCCTGTTGGCCGCAACCCACGCTCACTTGCACGAATGTGTCTTGTGGCATCTGATCTGTACTGACTGTCAAACGACCAGGGGTGTTTACGCCCTTGGGTACCATCTGTTTGGCCATATCAAAAATCTGCAAGAGTTGCTGCAACGCGAGAGTTTGATCTGCTTGCCCTGCCAGAAAAACTGGGTATTGCCTGCCTGCGGTAAGTGGCCAAAGCCGGGGCTTTTCCTCCAGCATCGCAACCAACTGGCTCATTGTGATAAATCTGTTGGGATTGCTGGGCTGGGAGTACACGTACAGATCTTGCCACGCCAAAACCATAGAGTTTTGCGGATGGCCTAAGGAGCCAAACATATCCTTTTCAAGTGCAGTTTGCTCCTCTTGCGTGGTGCCGCGCCGCGTCAGGGCAAAATGTGCCCGATCATCTAAAATATCTAAAATTGCGTCACTGCTGATGCGGTCAGAAAGCGTAAAGACCGCGCGCGCCGCGCCATTTTTCGGATCAAACAAAGTGATCTGCCCGGCTGTATCTTGAGACAGCTGATAGGAATAGCCCTCATGGTCTGCAAAGGACTGAATGAGCGGCATGAGCAGCGTGGAATTCAATGAACTGTCGCCGGAGAATAGAATGTTTTCGAATGGTGCGCTTAAGGGGGGACAGGTCGACCCTCGACAGATCACCATATCAGCAGCGAAAGTTAATTGCCCAAACTCGGATTGAATTTGATAAATCTCTCCATCAAATGAGATCAGCGTGCCGGAGATTGAAAAAGATTCATCTCGCAGCACCAGCTCAACGGGATCAGCGCGCGCTGTGCCGATGCTTCCGAAAAAGCAGGTCACAGCCCATAGTCCTATGCTCAAAATACGATGCAAATGAGGTCCAGCCCAGGCAACTTCAGGATATTACTGTCGTGGGTTTCACCGATTCTATCAACAAAAGAATAGCTTCAGGGCTGATTTCTATTACAGAATTGAGCGTGCATTTGGTTAGGCGAAGGCCACCTGTGCGATCGGGCGCAGCCGCTCTAGGGTTTCTTGATTGGTTTTGGAACGCTCATTGCGGCGCTGGGGGACATTGACCAAAGAGCCTAAAATTTTGGCATAGGGCAAAAATTGGACGCTTGGATCATCGGGCCCCACCAGCCTATAGCCACGGAAAAAGGCCTCAATGACATCCGCAGGAATGATCTGCCCGTTTTCAAGCTCTTTGGAGCTGCGAAGAATTGTGGTGTCATCAAGTAATAGGCGCGCGATGTCGTGACCCACCGGCGCAGGTTGGTTTCTTGAAATATTGATTCCAGTCAGACAGGTTCCATTAAAGATCAGATTGCGCATGTGAAAATCGCCATATTGAACCGCGGACACAGTTTGTTGATCGGAATATTTGGCCGCGAGTTCTGACAGCCGTTCAACCCCGTGTAAAATACGGGGCTTGGCAGCAATCTTCAGATCTCCTGATTGAATCCTTTCACTTAGGTCGTGGTAGTAGCTCACCGCATGTTTTGGCTGAAAAATACGGGTCTCCGAAACTTTGGTTCGATGATATGCATCCAACCATTCTCCGGCGTGTTGCACGAGCTCAAGTTGCCTGGTGTGATCGTCTGTGGCATCGCGCATGAACTCCGAAAAGGGCAGACCTTCCGCATAGGTCGTTAGGCTGGCTTGATTGGCAATATCCAAGCACATGGGTTTATAAGAGAGAGGCGTTCGGTTCGCTGAAAGACGCGAGACGCTTTTTCCAATCGCAAATAATGTGCGGCAAAGGCGGCCTGTGCGCGGGGCCGCAATTGTAGCCGATATTTGAACAGCCCATGCCTTGGGTGCTCGATCAAATATGAAATGCGGGCCAAATCTTTGTCTTCGCGTTTCGACAGCAAAACATAAGACCAGCCTACAATAGGCAGTTGCGCCTACTTCAAAACCCCTGGCCAGGCTGCATGCGCTGCTTTCTCCAGTTTTGTTGTGGGGGCTTCGAGCCACATGAGGAGAGTCCATTAAAAATAGATTTTAAAAATATCCTAGACAAATCTAGGTGCGTAATTGCCGAAAAATTATACAAACTTTAATCTGGCATTGGCCAGTAAAAATTGTGATCTTTAAGGTTATGAAGGATTTATGGGATCGATTGGGCCAAGTGGACCCCCAAAGGTTAATTCGACCTGACGTGCAGCAGCCAAAAGCGCGGCGTCGCCCCTAGGCTTCCCGATCAGTTGCAGTCCCACCGGCAAGCCGCGCGGGCCGCGCCCTACCGGCACTGATATCGCGGGCAAGCCGGTGGTTGTGGCCAAAAAGGCAAAGCGCAACCAATCCATATAGTTGGTCAACTCCACACCACCGACGCGTTGTACCCACTCTTCAGAGTACAGATGCGGCATGCAGCCCACTGTCGGGCAAGCGAGAACATCGAATGTTTCGAACAGGCTCAGCATATTGTTAAACAAGGTTGAGCGGTTCAGATTGGCGTCGACAATATCCTCTAGGGTCAACGTCTGTCCGAAGGCCGTATTTTCGGCGAGCGTAGATTTGAAGTGTGCTTGGACTTCTGGGGGTAAGCGCCTTGCTGCTGTGGCCCACATAAGGCCGCGCAAAGTGTGATAGCTCTGTTCAAGATGGCTGAGATCAGGGCAGGTCTCTTCAATACGCGCACCGTTTTTTTCAAGCTGTCGCATCACTGAGGAAAGATGCTGTGCCACTTCGGGATCGACCTGCCCAAAGCCCCCCAAATTAGGGGCAAAGGCAATCTTTAGCTTCCCTTCAGCGCGAATGACGGCTTCCTGATAGGGAATTTCAGGCGCCGGATATGAGATAGCGATCTGTGGGTCAAAACCTGACATTGCGTCCAAAAACAATGCACAATCCCGAACGGAGCGGGCCATCGGGCCTTGTACCCCTTCAATAATAAAGGCCGTGTCCTGTCCCGGGCCGCCAGCAATTCCCGGACTGGGGCGCAAACCCACGATGCCGCAATAAGCGGCCGGGGTGCGCAGGCTGCCACCGTGATCGGATCCATGGCTGAGCCAAATTTCTCCAGCGGCCAAAGAGGCTGCTGCGCCGCCGGACGAACCGCCTGGATTGAGCGCAGTATTCCAAGGGTTTCGGGTTTGTCCGAAGACCTCGTTGAACGTATTGCCGCCTGCGCCGAATTCTGGCGTGTTGGATTTGCCTAAAATCACTGCACCTTGCTGTTCCAATTGGTCCACCAAAGGATCACTTTTTTGCGGTATAAAATCCGCCAGCCCCTTGGTTCCAAAAGTTGTGCGGACATTGGAGACCGCGTTGAGGTCTTTGATTGTGATGGGCAAGCCCGCCAGCCAACCGGCTGCGGTGCTACCTCGGTTTGATAACTGCACAGCACGGGCCCGCGCTTCGCAAAGGGTGGGTGTGGCATTGATCATCGGGCCGGTTTGGGAAATGCGCACCAAAGCCGCGTCGATCAGCTCTGCCGTGGAAATTTCACCTTTTTTTAGCAGGGCGACCACCTCATGGGCTTCGAAGCTGCAAAGTTCCGGCCCGGTGAACAATGGGTCTGATGTCATTACGCGCACCCTTCATGTGATGAATGAATGACTGCATCATAGGCGGGAATGGGTCAAGTCAAAGGGGTAAGGTGATCCATAGCCTGTTTTTGGCTCAGGAAAATCTTTCCTGTGAGCTGCGCAAGAAACTCCGTGCCCGTTAAGCGATCCATGACCGGTCCTTTCACCTCTGACAGGTGAAACGACACGCCCATATCCTCAAGTCGTGTGTTCACTGCCTCTAAGGAGTCGAGCGCGCTCATATCGATGTCATTTACTGCAGAGCACATCAAAACCACATGCCGCAATTGAGGTTGATGCGTGGCGCGCGCAAACAGGTGATCTTCCAGGTAGCGCGCATTGGCAAAATAGAGGCTTTCATCTACGCGTATTGTTAAAATATGAGGCTGGGTGAGGACATCATAGCGCAGAATATTTCGGTAGTGATCTGATTTTGGCACTTGCCCCACCGTTGCGATATGAGGTCGGGAGGATTTGTAAAGATGAATTAAAATTGAAACCAAGACGCCCGTGATTACACCAGTTTCAACGCCCACAGTGAGCGTTACTGCCATGGTGGCTGCAACGGCAGTGAAATCTGCCTTTGAATAACACCAGGCTTTCCCCAAGATCTTAAAATCTACCAAAGAGAGCACGGCGACGATGATCGTTGCGGCTAAAGTGGCTTTGGGCAGAAAGAAGATGAGGGGTGTGAGAAATAGGGATGCAAAGATTAGGCCCACTGCCGTATAGGCTCCGGCCGCTGGTGTTTCGGCCCCGGCATCGTAATTGACGAC
>JAKMFM010000225.1 GCA_022425445.1 Planktomarina sp. | reverse complement strand
AATTTGCGGTGGCGGAAGTCATTCTCAATCGTGTCGAGAGCCCCAAGTTTCCAAACAGCATTTGCAAAGTGGTGCGCCAAGGCACAGGGCGCAAACACGCTTGCCAATTTAGTTACAATTGTGATGGGAAGTTGGAATATATCGCCACTGGGGCTGCCTATGATCAGGCGAAAAGAGTCGCACGTGTCTCGATGGACCGCAAGACACGGCCTTTGACCAAAGGAGCGACCTATTATCATGCGACCTTTGTTTCTCCGTCTTGGGCGCGGAGTTTTCGGCATGTGACCACAATCGGGGTACACAAATTCTATAAACCCGTTAGACGCATGGCAAAGAAATAATGTCTGCGCGAGGCTCGACGCGGCCATGGGATAGGGGAAGAGGCTGAAGATGAACGATGACTTAAAACATGCTTTTGCTCATCCCAGCGCGCGGTCAGAAGCGACAGCAGAGGCGCCGTTTGATAGAATTTCTGTGCGAGACTATATTCTCACTGTTGAAATTGGTGCGTTTCAAGCTGAACGCGGCACCACGCAACGCATTCGATTTGATGTCGTGGTCGAAGTTCTGCCCTTAAGTGATGAGATCGACGATGATGTCGATCGCATCCTGTCTTATGATCGGGTCACAGAGGCCATAGAGGCGGCCCTGTCTGAAGAGCGGCTGAATTTGCTGGAAACTTTAGCCGAACGTGTTGCAGAACGCATATTGCTCGCGCCACAAGCGCAGCGGGTCTTTGTGCGGATTGAAAAACTAGATCGCGGGCCGGGCAACTTGGGTGTTGAGATCGTACGCTCCAAGTCACGAGTCGTTGATGCGGATCTTAGTGCATTGGAAGAGACACCGCATCCGATCGTGCTGTTTTTGTCCAATAGCGTGATCGACGACGGGCATTTGGATGACTGGCTCGTTGCGGCTGAACACAACGCCCGCCCAGTGATTATATGTGTTGGTATGCCTGAGGCGGGAGCGCCGCAGGTGGCGGCGCACCGTATGGTTCAGCGCCGTATCGATTTATTGGCGATTGAGCAAAACGCTTGGATTTTTGCCAGCCACGATCCGCGCTGTGTGGTTGTGGGTAGCAAGACGGAATTAGACTGGGGCATGCGCCACAATCAGATCAGCCTCTGGGCGCCCTCGAAGATTGTATTGGACGCGGTCGATGGTCCCCCAACAGATATGGTTGATATTTCTGCTTTGGTCGAATGGTTTGCGCAAGAAATGCAGGCCGCGCAGCTGGTGTTTGTTGGCGCGACTCCGACTGGGAATTTGCCTATTGCCTTTCAGGCTCAGGCAGATCTGGCCCGGTTGTGACGCTTTATTATCGGCCTTTGATCGAAGAGCAGGGCAGGCATGTTCTGGCGGGGGGCTGGTGCCGATTTTCGAGGGTTGAAGTTCTGTCTCGTGATCGGCAAGCGGAACGCATACCCGCCGATGAGGTGCCGCAAGACATACTGCATCGACTCACCTCTGCGCGTTCTGACTTGGGCACAAGCGAAAGCAATCGGCCGCAGGTCATGGGTATTTTAAATACGACGCCAGACAGTTTTTCCGATGGCGGTCAATTTGACAACCGCGCAACTGCGCGCGCGCATGCTGTGCGCTTGATGCAAGAGGGCGCTGATATCATTGATATTGGCGGCGAAAGTACCCGCCCTGGCGCTGATCTGATTGATGTGGATGAAGAAATCTCCAGGACTAAGCCCGCCATTCTTGATGTGCGGCAAGCGTCACAGCTGCCTTTGTCAATTGACACGCGCAAAGCGCCTGTGGCGGCTGCGGCGTTGGATGCGGGTATTGATTGGATCAATGATGTATCCGCATTGACATTTGATAGCGAGATGGCGCGTTTGGCGGCCAGCAGTGGAGCGCCTGTGTGCCTGATGCACGCGCCCAGCGATCCCAAAACGATGCAGCAAAACGCGCAGTACGAGGATGTCCTGCTCGATGTGTATGATTACTTGGCCGCGCGGGTGGATTTTGCGCTGTCACAGGGCATTCTGCGGCAAAACATCATTGTCGATCCTGGCATAGGGTTCGGGAAAACCTTGGCGCATAATTTGACACTTCTGCGCGGTCTTGCGGTGTTTCATAGCTTGGGGTGCCCCATGCTGTTGGGCGCGTCCCGTAAGCGCTTTATTGGGACGATTTCGGGCGCTGAGAAGGCCCAAGACCGCATGGCTGGCTCGGTCGCTGTGGCATTAGCTGCTGCTGGGCAAGGCGCGCAGATCTTGCGCGTGCACGACGTGTGTGAAACCGTACAGGCGCTCAAACTTTGGGCGGCTGTTCGCGGCTGAATATGCGACGCAAGACATTCGCTTGAATAATCGCCACACCCAGTAAGATCAAAGCCAAAGCGATAAACAGTGTCGCTGGCAGAGTTTCTCCCATAAAGAGGCTGCCAGCGAGCACGGACCAGACCGGGACTTGGTAATTTGTGAGCGTCATGAATGACGGGCCCGCACTGCGGATCACGGCAACTTTGATGACGAAGGCCAAGGCGGTGGGAACAAGACCCAGATATCCAACAGCGAGGAGACCGGTGAGGCTTGGCAGGTTGGGCGGACCTTCGACAAGCAACGCGATGGGCAGCAAAAACAGAGCGGCCAAAATGAGGGAGCCGGTAGAGAGTGCCAGCTCATTGATTGGCGGGCATTGTCGTGTGGCTATGGACCCGCAGGCATAGCAAAATGCTGCCGCTACGCAGGCGAAACGCGCCAGCGTTTCCACGCGGCCTTCTGCCAAGCCAAGTCCACTTGTGCCGATCAGTAACACAGCGCCCAAGAAGCCGACTCCAAAGCCGACGAGTTTGCTGAGAAAGATCCGCTCTCCTGGCACAAAAAAATGTGCCAGTGGTAAAACGAAAATTGGCAGCGCTGCCATGGTCATTCCGGCAAAGGCGGAGGGGACATGTTGTTGCCCCCAACTGAGCAGCGCGAAGGGGATTGCGCTGGACAGCAGCCCGACTAGAAGGACAATGCGCCAAAGGGCGATGTTGTCAAAGCTGGGTAAAGCGATACCGCGCCAACGCATCAGGCAATAGAGTGCGATGGCGGCGATGGTGATCCGCCCTGCCGCAACGGTCAGGGGTTCAAAATCACGCAGTGCGATACGCACCATCATAAAAGCGCTGCCCCAAATCATTGCGATGAAGGCAATGCGAAACCAGTTGATCACTCCGGGAGATGTCATGCGCGCGCTTTCATTGAGGCAAAAGAAAAGGGGCCCGGCCAGTTGTGCCGCGCCCCCAAATTCTACTGTGAGCCATAGCTCACCACAAGATTAGTTCTTCGATTTATCAACCATTTTGCCAGCAGAGATCCAAGGCATCATGGCGCGCAGTTTCTCGCCTGTGGCTTCAATTTGGTGCTCGTCGTTGATGCGGCGCGTGGCTTTGAAAGATGGCTGGCCAACCGCGTTTTCGACCATGAAGTCCCGCACGAATTTGCCGTTTTGAATGTCGGTCAGAACCGCTTTCATTTTGGCTTTGGTCTCATCGTATGGCAAGATTCGCGGACCGGAGACATATTCGCCATATTCCGCAGTGTTGGAGATGGAGTAGTTCATGTTGGCAATGCCACCTTCATAAATCAGATCCACAATCAACTTTACTTCGTGCAGGCACTCGAAATAGGCCATTTCTGGCGCGTAACCCGCTTCGACCAAGGTTTCAAAACCCATGCGGATCAGCTCAACCAAACCGCCGCAAAGAACAGCTTGTTCACCAAAGAGATCCGTTTCACATTCTTCGCGGAAATTTGTTTCGATGATGCCTGAGCGACCGCCACCGATTGCGGAGCAATAGGACAGGCCGATTTCCAAAGCCTTGCCAGAGGCGTCTTCGTCTACGGCAACAAGGCAGGGCACGCCGCCGCCTTTGGTGTATTCGCCGCGCACAGTGTGGCCTGGGCCTTTTGGTGCCATCATGATGACGTCGATGCCTTCTTTTGGCTCAATGAGGCCAAAATGCACGTTTAAGCCGTGGGCAAATGCAATGGCAGCGCCTTCACGAATATTGTCGTGGACATATTTTTTGTAAGTTTCGGCCTGTAATTCGTCAGGCATGGTGAACATGATGACATCGGCCCAAGCGGCGGCTTCAGCGATGCCCATGGTTGCCAGGCCTTCACCCTCTGCTTTTGCGATGGAGGTAGAGCCTTCACGCAGCGCCACCACCAAGTTTTTCGCGCCGCTGTCGCGCAGGTTCAGCGCGTGAGCATGGCCTTGGCTGCCGTAGCCGAGGATGGCGACTTTTTTGTCTTTAATCAAATTCACATCGCAATCGCGATCATAATAAACGCGCATTTTGGCGTCCTTTCATGGTTGAGTGTTCTGCGGCTTGTCTATCAGTTTGAAGTGTAAGGAGAAGGATATATTTTGCTATATTTAGAAATAATTTAAATGTTTCAATTCGCATATATCTATAATATGAAAATTTCATGCTTGATGATCTCGACAGACGTATTTTGCGGTTTTTGCAATCGGACCCGACCGCGCCGCTGTCGGAGCTGGCGGAACGCTGCCAATCACAGCCGGCTACGGTGACCCGCCGGCTGGATCGTTTGAGGGGGGAGGGCGTGTTGCGCGGTGTGCACGCGATGATTGATTGGGCGGCTTTTGGGTATGGGGTGGAGGTCAGCCTCCGCTTTAATTTGGACAAAACCTATTCGAAGGCTTTTGACGAATTTTTGGCTGCAGCACGTCAGATCGAACAGGTGATTGCCATACAAACCTTTTCGGGTCGGGTGGATGTGCGTCTTTCGGTAATTGCGAAAGACATGCCGGATTATCAAAAACTTTATCGCAGTGAGATTCTTAATCTGCCGCATATTTCTGAACTGGAAGCATTGATGCATGTGGCGACGTTGAAAACTGCGGAAGCCCTGCCTCTATGAACGCTTGGGATGACAAGGATTTTGCACTCCTGCGGGCTCTGTCGCGGGATGTCACCCAATCGGCAGGCGCATTGGGACGTCAATTGGGATTGAGCCAGCCGGCCACTTGGCGGCGGATCAAGCGTTTGCAGGCAGCTGGGGTTCTGGCTGGGCGTCGGGTAGATTTCAATATCGAGGCATTAGGATTTGGGGTGACAGTCTTTCTGGGCGTCAAGCTGGCCACGCGCGGGCAGGTAAGCCTTGAGGATTTTGAGCGTGCCGTCACAGCCATTCCGGAGGTGCAAACCGTTCAGCATGTGCTGGGACGCTATGATTATCGCTTGCGGGTTGTGGCGCGGGACATTTCCGATTTCCAGCGGGTCCTGCGTCGCCGGATTATGACCGTGCGCGGTATCGGCGATGTAGAGGCCAATGTGCTACTAACGGAAGAGCGGCTGCTTGGTCCACTTTAGTTGCATACTAAAATAGACCGTGCATCCTGTGGTCAAGGTTTTATAAAGTATTAACCCTATAGGAGATGCCAAAATGACTGCTTTGCTTAATACCGTGGATCCAGATGGCCTACTTGAATATTCTGTTGTGTTTACAGATCGTTCTCTCAATCATATGAGCGCGAAATTTCAGGGCGTGATGCGTGATATCTCATCCATTTTGAAGGAAGTGTATTCCGCCGATGGCGTCGCGGTGATTCCCGGCGGCGGCACCTATGGGATGGAAGCCGTCGCGCGGCAAATTGCTGTGGACAAAAATGTTATGGTGCTGCGCAATGGATGGTTCTCCTATCGTTGGAGCCAGATTTTTGAAGCTGGTTCAATTCCTGCCAGCGAAACGGTTATGAAGGCCCGCCGGGTGGGCAACGGCGTTCAGGCGGCCTTTGCCCCAGCGCCAATTGATGAAGTGGTTGCCAAAATTTTGTCGGATCAACCTGATGTTGTTTTTGCGCCGCACGTCGAGACATCAGCGGGTTTGATTTTGCCAGATGACTACCTCAAGGCGGTTTCTGACGCGGTGCATAGTTACGGCGGGTTGTTCGTTCTGGATTGCATCGCCTCAGGCTGTGCTTGGGTGGACATGCGCGCTGTGGGCGTTGATTTTCTGATCTCCGCGCCTCAGAAAGGTTGGTCGGCCTCGCCATCTGCGGGCTTGGTCATGATGTCTGAGGCTGGACTCGCGGCGGTGAAGGCCAGCCAGTCCAACAGTTTTGCAGTGGATTTGGGCAAATGGCTGTCGATTATGGAGACCTATGAAGGTGGCGGTCATGCCTACCACGCAACAATGCCGACCGATGCTTTGACGGGCTTTCGCGATACAATGCTGGAAACCAAAGACTACGGTTTTGGAAAATTGGCCGATGCGCAATGGGAACAAGGCAATCGCGTGCGCGCGGCTCTCGCAGAGCGCGGCATCGCCTCCGTCGCTGCAGATGGGTTTGGTGCCCCCGGTGTCGTTGTGAGTTTCGCGAGCAGCCCGGAGATGCAAACTGGCAAACCCTTTGCCGCGCTTGGTATGCAGATCGCTGCCGGCGTGCCGCTGCAATGCGACGAGGGCCCAGAGTATCGGAGTTTCCGTCTGGGATTGTTTGGCCTTGATAAGCTCTATGACGTGGACGCCAGCGTGGCGCGTTTAGAGAAGGCCTTGGATCAAGTCCTCGCCGCTTAATCCGACTTAGCGTATGCCCAGCCCCAATTGCATGAGCTGATGGCGAATGGGCGTGATCCGGTGGATCGCTTCCAGCCCGAAGGCCCTGGCACGGGCTGCAATTGGACCCTCTGCCTTGGAGGCGCGGTTTAGCGCGCTAACGCCCAGCACCCGCGATTGCGCAATCGGCCGGCGCGCTTGTTGGTAACGTTTGAGCATTTGCATCTCACCGATCTGCGCGGGCGCAGCCTTTGCAAGGTCGAGCAGCACCTCAATATCTCCAAAGCTGAGGTTCAAGCCCTGGGCGCCGATCGGCGGCACCACATGCGCAGCCTCTGCAATGAAAGCTGTGCGCTCGGCAAAAAAATGATCGGACAATTGGCTGATAATCGGCCAGGCGTTGCGTACGGTGATCACCTCCAGCGGTCCCAAAACACCCGCAGACCGCTCGGTGATGGCAGCGTTGAAGGCTTGATCCGGTAGGGCTTGCACCTCTTTGATCGCGCTGACGCGATCCATCCACACCACAGCCGAAGAGGGTTTGTCATTAAAGTCGGGCAATGGCACTAAGGTAAAAGGTCCTCCCGACTTATGAACTTCGGTCGAGATATTTTCGTGCGGGGTGTCGTGGTTCACCGCAAAACTTAAAGCCAATTGACCAAAATCTGTGCGCTTCATGCCGATTTTGGCCGCTCGCCGAATGAGGCTGTCACGGCCGTCAGCCGCAATCAGCATTTTGCAGCTGACTCGTTCCTTAGTGCTCAGAGTGACGCGCGCTTCTGTGCTGCGCGTTTGGCCGCCCAGGGTCGAAACGCCGGGTTGAAAGGTGACATTTGGCAGGGAGTCCAGTCGCGTTAAAAGCCCTTCGCGCATGTCCCAATTGCCAAGGTTCCAGCCAAATGGCGCGTCAGAAATATCGGCCGCATTGAAATCTTTACGAACCAAAACCTCCCCAGCCGCATCGATAATGCGCATGATCTGAAGCGGTGCGCTGCGCTCGGCCAATAAAGGCCACAGACCAATTTGCTGCAAAAAAGCATGCGCGGGTTGCAAATAGGCGGTGGTGCGCAGATCGGCGCCTCGATTGCTTCGGTCGATGACGGGTGCCGTGGGATCGACGCAAAGCACCTCAAACCCTGCCGTGCCAAAGGCAACAGCGGCGGTCAGCCCGGCGATGCCACCGCCAGAGATGATAATATCTTTATGCGATTCCATGGAAGCCAGGTAAGCCGTCGTTTGGTTTTGAAAAGCAAGCTGCGACTAATTGTGACAAGAACGCCTCCAAATCCTGATGCGCGGCGTCGACATAATCAGGTGAATCCGTATCTGGAGAGATATAGACAGTCCGCATCCCAAGGCCCGCTGGCACTCGCAAATTGCGCGCATCATCTTCAAACATGGCAGCGGAATGCGGGGTCACTGCCGCGCGCTCAAAGACCTTTGCGAAAGCTTCAGCATGGGGTTTGGGGCGATAGTTGGCGTGTTCTATCCCGTAGACCGCTTCAAAATTTTGCTCCAAGCCACGCGCGTGCAATACCCGGCGTGCATAGGGTTCTGTGCCATTGGTATAGACAATTTTTCGTCCCGGCAGGGCAAAAATCAGTGATGAAAGCTCTTCTGAATGCGGAATGGGCGAAAAATCTATGTCATGCACAAATTGCAAAAATGCCTCCGGTGGCATGGCATGTTGGTTCATCATACCTGCCAGGGTTGTTCCGTGGCTCCGCCAATACTGCGCGCGCAATACATCTGCTTCATCAAGGCTAACATTCAGAAAATCAGACACAAAAAGGCGCATTTTCTCTTCGATCTGATCGAAAAGCCGTACCTTGGGCGGGTAAAGCGTATTGTCGAGATCAAAGATCCAAGTGTCGACATGAGAAAACTGGTAAAAATTCATGAGGCAATTGGTACCAAATAGCGCGTCAGGTTCAATGGTGAAACGCTTGCGAGGCGCGGCCAGCTCGCCCATAGTTGACGCAACGATCGAAAAGGAGCCTATTTATGTTGGAAACATCTGCATCCCGACCCGTGCAAGGGGACGCTTATGGGTTGATTTTGGAAGCGATTGACGTGGGCATCTACAAGCCTGGCAGTCGCTTGGTGGAAAGTGAATTGGCCGAACGTTTTGGCGTGTCACGCACACCGATCCGCGAGGCGCTGCAAAGGTTGGAGACGCAGAGCCTCTTGACCCGTGACGGCCGCAGTTTGATTGTTGCCTCTCTTGATCACAATCAAATGGCCGAGCTCTATGTGGTACGCACAGAACTTGAGGGGCTGGCGGCGCGTTTAGCGGCGCAACATGCCTCGGTTGAAGAGGTCAATGTGCTGCAACAAATGATTGATGCAGATCGCGAGCGAGTGTCGGATGCCGCCGCTTTGGCGCGGTCAAATAAGAGATTTCACAAGCAGTTGCATTTGGCGTCTCACAATCGGTTTTTGGTGCAGCAGCTGGATTTGGTTTACCGCTCCATGGCGCTCCTGGCGACAACCTCTCTTGCTGTTGAGGGGCGGGGGCCGGTGGCCTTGGATGAGCATCAGGCAATTGTGTCGGCAATTTCGGATCGGGATGGTTCGGCGGCCCATGAGGCGGTGAAACGGCATTTGAGCGAGGCCTTTGTTACCCGCCTGAAACATGATGCTGGCGCTCAGGCTTGGTAGGGGGCTGCGTCGGCGTGGTGGCCAGCGATATCCCATGGGCGGTTTTGTCCCAGTAAAAGGGTTTGTAGAGCAGCTCGAGGAAGCCTTTGTAGGCGGCCACTGATCCCAGTGGGAAGTAGAAATGTAGACGCGGCACACATTTGAGCAAATGGCGGTGCTTGGCCTGGGTGCAGGCCAGCATGCCAACGATGATGTTGATGACTTCAGACATTAAGTAAATCCCGCTCAATGTGTAAAAAGCCCAATTAGGCATGAAGCCCGTTAAGGGATGGGGCAGGGCGAGAACGGCCAGCCAGAAGGTCCAAAGTAAAGGCGCCAATAAAAATTGTGACAGCGTACCCGCGAAGAGCAATTGCACGCCAAAAAATTGCCAAAGGCCCATGTCCCGCAGTAGGGTTTTCGGTGCGCGCATGTGGACCGCCCAGGTGACTGCATAGCCTTTCAGCCAGCGGCTGCGTTGACAGATCTAAGGCTAGCCACGACAACTGGCCTCCTCAAGGGTCACAGTGGGTAAGAGCTCGGTATGATAGCCAAAACGCATGAATCGAATGCCAATATCTGCATCTCCCGTGACATTATGCGAGTCCCAACCGCCCAGCTCCTCAAGGATATGACGGCGAAAAAATAGGGTCGTGCCACCGAGTGGGACCGGAAGCCTGAGCCGCGCAAGGCCCGGTAGGATAATGATAAACCAAGTGGCATATTCGATAGAGAAACATCGCGACAACCAATTGGTGCGCGCATTATAGAAATCCAAAGTACCTTGAACGCAGGCTAGTTTTTCATCGCCTTGCGTAAAATGGCGCGCCACTTTACGCAATTGACCGGGTTCGGGTGCATCTTCTGCATCATAGACGCCTATGATTGACCCTTTGCAGTGATCTAAGGCGTAGTCGAGTGCTCTCGGCTTTGTGTTGATGGTGCCGCCTGGCACGTTGATCGCGGTGATCCAGGGTGGGAGCCCGGTGCGCGAGAGGGTCTTGGCTGTGGTAATGTCATCGCGTTCCATAACCAAAATTACCTGCAGGAGAGTCTTCGGATAGTCGAGTTGGCGCAGATTCGCGAGCAGATGGTTCATTATGGCACTCTCTTTGAACAGGGAAACCATGATGGATATTTTGGGCAGGGGTGCATCCGTTACCCGGCGCTTATATTTGAAACTGTCCATCGCTCCGCGATGTAAAAACAAGATCACGGTGGTGAATTTCAGCGCCATATTGGCAATCAAAGTGAGGGTTCCCCATAGGGCGAAGGTCAAGAATTTAATGGCTGGCGCAAAGGCGCTGGTCAGAGTGACGACAGCGGTCAAGCTCCACAGGGCAATATGCAAGATCTCAAAGTTCAGATCGCGGCAGCTTTCGCGCGCGGCAACACGGTGTTCTGCCCGATGGATCAGCGCGGTTTCGTCGGTCGTGGTGATATAGGATCTCATCTGGTCTGGTCTGGGCAGGCAAAGGCGCGGCCCAGTGGGCAAAATATTTGGCGCAAATAGGCTTGGTTTTGATCATAGTGCTCCGGCCGGTCAGTTAAGATGACCGTCACGCCTGTGCTTAAACGCCAAGGCAACACACCCATTTGTAGGGCGGTGGCTGGCCCCAGAATCTTGAGAAAATCCGGGTTTGGTGGAAAATGGGTGAGATCAATATAGCCTTCCACCAAATGTTCTGAGTGCAATTGGGCCAAACGGGTTGGTTCTATGAGGCCAAGGGAAATCAACGTATCGCTCTCGGAGACTTTTCCATCCAACGCGCGATTTTGCAATTGCAGATAGGTGGCAAGGGGCAGCAGGTTCGCTTCCACCAGAAACGCCAGAAAATCTGGTGGATCGCGATCTCCCATGCCGGGCGCTTGCTGGGCATCAGTGGGAAACGAACGCGTGTAATGATCCAAGGTGATCTGCCCTCAAACTGCAGTTGATTAAGTCAGTTTGAGGGCTGGATGTTCTGGCGAGGTTTACGCTGTTAGGCCGCGCGAGACTTTTCCATCTCTGCTGCGAAGTTTTCAAACAGATAAAAACTGTCCTGAGGTCCCGGGCTGGCTTCGGGGTGATATTGTACCGAGAATACCGGACGATCCGCCATGCGAATGCCGCAATTTGACCCATCAAACAGGGATACATGTGTTTCGATCACACCCTCAGGCAGAGATTGACTGTCCACGGTAAATCCATGGTTCATAGAGGTGATCTCAACCTTATTGCTGTGCACATCCTTCACAGGATGGTTCGCGCCATGATGTCCGTGGTTCATCTTGACGGTTTTTGCACCCAGTGCCAGAGCCAGCATTTGGTGGCCCAAGCAAATTCCAAAGACGGGGATCGCGCTCTGGTCCAACACCGCCCGGATCATCGGCACAGCGTAGTGGCCAGTGGCCGCGGGGTCGCCTGGTCCATTGGAAAGGAATAGCCCATCGGGCTGGTGCGCCAAAACATCCTCTGCGGTGGCCGATGCTGGCAGCACAGTGACATCGCAGCCAACGGACGCCAGGCACCGCAAGATATTGCGCTTTGCGCCGTAATCTACGGCAACAACCTTATATTTGGGG
>JAKMFM010000086.1 GCA_022425445.1 Planktomarina sp. | reverse complement strand
CTTCATAGTGGCCCATGTTGGGCTTCGACTTTATCGAAGGAGATCAGCCGGTGACAAAACGTACCGCTGCCAAATACAAAATTGACCGCCGGATGGGCGAAAACATCTGGGGTCGTCCTAAATCACCCGTCAATCGTCGTGAGTATGGCCCCGGTCAGCACGGTCAGCGCCGCAAAGGCAAACTGTCTGATTTCGGCACACAGCTGCGCGCAAAGCAAAAGCTGAAAGGCTACTATGGCGATTTGACCGAGAAACAATTCCGCCGAATCTATGCCGAAGCCGAGCGTCTCAGAGGCGACACAGGTGAGCAATTGATCGGTCTTCTGGAGCGTCGTTTGGATGCTGTCGTTTATCGTGCGAAATTCGTGGCGACAGTTTTTGCAGCCCGCCAGTTCGTGAACCACGGCCATGTGCGTGTGAACGGCAAGAAGGTGAACATTGCGTCATATCGCGTATCTGAAGGCGACGTGATCGAGGTGCGTGATCGCTCCAAGCAAATGGCGGCTTTGCTCGAAGCCACGCAATTGGCTGAGCGCGATGTGCCAGATTACATCGATGCCGATCACAGTAAGATGACCGCGACTTTCGTGCGCACCCCAGGTCTTGGCGACGTGCCCTATCCTGTGGTTATGGAACCGAACCTCGTGGTGGAATTTTACGCGAAGAACTAATCTTTGCCAGATCAAGTTTCGAAAGCCGCGACGGGACACCGCCGCGGCTTTTTTATTTGGGTCGATATGCCCAGTTTACACCGCTCCGCATTTCGTCACATTGTTGCGCGGGGCAGGCGTAGTGCGGCATTGGCCATTCAAAAACCGCTGGAACTGCTTGAGATTGACGTTAGAAGGGCGGCAGAAGGGAATATCACATGACACAGCCACAACCTCAGCCTGGAATTTTGGATATTGAGCTTTATGTCGGTGGAAAATCCTCTGTGCAGGGCGTGCAGGATATTCTCAAATTGTCCTCAAACGAAAACCCCAATGGTCCACCTGCGTCGGCGCAACAGGCGCTTGCGGAGGCGGCCAGTACTTTGCATCGCTATCCATCCTCCGATCACAGCGAACTGCGTGCGGCTTTGGCGGATCTGCATGGCTTGGATCGCCAGAGGATTATCTGCGGCTGTGGGTCCGACGAGATCATCAGCTTTCTATGCCAGGCCTATGCAGGCCCGGAGGTGGAGGTCATTCACACAGAGCATGGGTTTTTGATGTACCGCATTTATGCCATGGCCGCGGGCGCGCGCATTGTCAGTGTACCAGAGGCCGAGCGGCATGTGGACGTGCAGGCGGTTTTGGACGCCATCACCCCGCGCACGGGCATGATCTTTATCGCCAATCCCGGCAATCCGACGGGGACAAAAATTTCGGATGCAGATCTTGCGGAGTTGATTGCGAAAACGCCGAAGACTGTCGTGATCGTGCTCGATGGGGCCTATGCCGATTATGTGGAAGGTTGGGATGGTGGCGCTGGGTTTGTGGAGGCGAATGACAATGTGGTCATGCTGCGCACCCTGTCGAAAATGTATGGGCTGGGCGGATTGCGCGTGGGCTGGGGCTATGGGCCGCAACATATCATTGATGTGCTCAACCGCGTGCGCGGTCCGTTCAATATTTCCGCCCCAGCATTGGCCGCCGGTGAGGCGGCGGTACGCGATCATGAATTCGTCATTCAACACCGGGCGCAAAACAATGCGGCCCGCGCCCATTTGGCCAAGGAGCTGGCCGCGCTGGGTGTGGCCTCTGACAGGTCAGACGCGAATTTCATTCTGGCCCGCTTTTCAGATCAAGCGCAGGCGGAGGCATGCGATGACTATTTGCAAAGCCTTGGCATTCTTGTCCGCCGGGTCGGCAGCTATGGATTGCCGCAGTGTTTGCGCATTACAGTGCCGGATATGGCGGGCTGCGCGCGGGTGGTGCGGGCGGTACAGAGCTTTTTGGAGAAAAAGTCATGAGCTATGATCGCGTGGCCTTTATTGGCTTGGGGTTGATTGCCTCGTCGATGTTCTGGGCGATGCGCCGGGCGGATATGGGTGCGCATGTGACAGGCTATGCGCGCTCCGAACAGACCCGCGCCACGGCCCGCGAGATTGGCCTATGCGATATGGTCTGCGATGATCTCGCCAGTGCGGTGCGTGAGGCAGATCTGGTGGTGCTTTGCTTGCCGGTGGGCGCGATGGGGACGGTGATGGCTGAGGCGGCCCCCTATATCAAGCCGGGTGCTACGATAACGGATGTGGGCTCGGTGAAATGTGCGGTGGTGGAGGCGGTTACGCCACATGTGCCGCCGGGGGTGCATTTTGTGCCGGGCCATCCGCTGGCGGGCACCGAGCATTCCGGGCCAAGGGCGGGCTTTGCCGAGCTGTTTGACAATCGCTGGTGTCTTTTGACCCCCGACGGCGCCGATGCCTCGGCTGTGGCGCAACTGTCGCGCTATTGGCAGGCGCTGGGGGCGAAGGTCGAAGAAATGGATCCTGATCACCACGATCTTGTGCTGGCGGTGACCAGCCATGCACCGCATTTAATCGCCTATACGATGGTGGGTGTGGCGGACGATCTGCACCGGGTGACGAATTCAGAGGTGATTAATTTTTCCGCCACCGGCTTTCGTGACTTCACCCGCATCGCGGCCAGTGATCCGACCATGTGGCGTGATGTGTTTTTGACCAATAAAGACGCGACTTTAGAGGTCCTCGGGCGCTTCACCGAAGAGCTCTTCGCGCTGCAACGGGCGATTCGAACTGGCGATGGTGAGATGCTGCATGATTATTTCACCCGAACCCGCGCCATCCGCCGGGGCATCATCGATGCGGGCCAAGACACCGATGCACCGGATTTTGGCCGCCAGAAAAGCTAAAGCCCGCCTGCGACCCTTGCGGCCTATGCCCTAGCGCAGCCGGAAGCGCGTCCGCAGCCCAAGGCCCAAAAAGAACAAAAACACTAAGCCAAGCAGGGTTTCACTCGCGGTGAGCAGGATTGCGTCCGTCCCGGGATCTGCCAAAAGATCACTGGGAAACCGACGGTGAAAGCCAAAGACGGCAAAGATATTGGCAAAAGACAGGCCGGCGATGCTGAGCGCAAGATCCATTCGGTCCATGCACAGATGCAGCTTGTCCAGGCTCATGAAATAGGGGGCGTAAAGGCCGCTCCAAAGGGCCCAAACCCCCGCTAGCCCAAACATTGGCCGCCAATAGCTGTGGCCATAATCAGACGTGAGACCGTAGAGCCAATAGGTAACGCGGGTGTACTAAGGCGACAGGCGGCCGGTGAGATCCATCTCCCTGCGAAAAAACAGATGCTCATCTTCCACCTTGCCCAAGGCACCACATTTGATCCGCAGCTGCTCATAGGCGCGTTTGGCCTCCTCTAAGCTCCATCGAGATTGAGCAGCCAGTTGCTTGGCGTTTGGGCATTCAACATCTGTCCAATCTGTATACTCATGCATCTCGCGGCCAAAAAAACTGGGTGGACGGTTGATAAATTTAGCACCGTTAAAATCCAACGGTACTGCTGGGACGGAAGTTGCTGCCACATTAAAATCGGCGTGATTGTGGAATTCCGCATCGTTAAAACAGACTGCACTAATGGAACGGAAATCTTGAAAAGAAACACCACTCGCAAACTTCACCTGCGCAAAGTCGCCTAGAGTTTCAAAGCTTGTTGATCGGAAATCAGCCATTTCAAATGTTGCAGAGCGGAAAGATAACACTTCATTAAATTTACAGCCCTCAAAACTTGCTTACCGTTCGAAATTAGACTCGCAAGCCCATAGATGTTTTTTAAAAACACAGCCGCTGAATTTGGCTCCATGAGAGAATTGAGCATTTTCTAAATTCAGTGACGCTATAAATCTTTTTCCCATCACCCAAACAGGAAACGCGAAATAAAATCCCTCTAGGTTTAGCGGCATTCTGATTTCTTGGATGTCTGCCGCGATGTCATTTTCGCCAAACGAGCCTGAGCCCGTGGGGAGGTCTTGTATTTTCGTTTGGATGTAAAGAATGTCTGCATCTGAAAGCTCCGCAATCTCTTTGAATTTTGGATTTTCCAGTTTGCGCTGATAGTCTCCCGCATACGGTTTCAACAGATATTTTTGATATCCGTTCCACAGCCGCTTATTTGCCTCGTGATCCTCTGACAACCGCGCCAGTCTCAACCAGGGGGTTTTATCTTCTGGTTCTATCATGCCCGCCTCCAAAATCGCTTTTCAAAATCTGCTTTTGGCTCAATATTCTATGCCAGATTTCCCTATCATATGCGCGGGCCACCCTCTATCAAGGGCCAAGGGCGCGGGATGTGCGTGGGGTATTTTATTGCCGCGAAATAGGGCGTATATGCTGCGTCATCTGAGTCAGGCCGGGGGGTAGGAAAAATGTGGGTGTTTGGCTATGGCTCCTTGCTTTGGAACCCTGGATTTGAGCCCGCCGAGCAGGTGCGCGCGGGTTTGCCGGGCTATCTGCGTTCGTTTTGCATGCTCTCGATCCATCATCGCGGCACGCCTGAGGATCCGGGCTTGGTGCTGGCGCTCGATGCGGCAGAGTCGGTGGAGGTCTGCGCCGGGCTGGCCCTGCGGGTGGATGAGACCGCGGCAGAGCATGTGCTGCAAGAGCTGCGCGCGCGGGAGCTGATTTCATCGGCCTATGTGGAAAAATGGGTGGACCTGCCTTTGGCCGATGGGCGTATCGTGCGGGCCGTAACTTATGTGGTGGACCGCGATCATGCGCAATATTGCCGCTACGGGCTGGATCAGCAGGCCCAGATCATCGCAGGTGCCGTAGGCGGGCGCGGCCCGAACCCGGAATACCTGTTTAAAACCGCAGAAATGTTGCATGATTTGGGCATTCCGGATCCGCAATTGGATTATTTGGCGGAGAAAGTCGCACACTTAACTAATTGTGCATAACCGCTTGGCTTAAAGAGCCGTGCGCAGTAAACTTGTAGACTTAGAATTTTAGGGCAGGACTACAGATATGGATCATATCCGCCGAGATCAGACGCCTCAGTTCTCGCAGCCGTTTAGTCAAATCCTTACCATGCTGGCCATTGTCGGCGGGGTCATGGGCTTGGGCTATCTGGCCTATCCCAGCGTTGGGCCAACCTTTTGGGCCAATCCCTATCTCAACGCCTTTATCCTCTTTGTGTTTCTCATCGGCGTGGCGACCTGTTTTCATCAGGTGTTGTCGCTGATCTATTCCGTGCAATGGATCGAAGGGTTTGCCAGCCAGCGCGAGGGGCATGAGGAGGCCAAGCCGCCGCAATTGCTTTTGCCTCTGGCCAGCTTGCTGCGGGGGCGTGGCGCACGGACGCAATTGGGCTCGGCCTCTTCGAGGTCTATTTTGGAATCTGTTTCAACTCGGATTGATGAGCAGCGCGAATTGACCCGCTATATCACTAATATGCTGATCCTGGTTGGTTTGTTGGGCACGTTTTATGGTCTGGCAACCACCGTCCCGGCATTGGTGGCGACCATTCAATCACTGACCCCAGCGGAAAATGAAAGCGCGGTGGATATTTTTTCCCGCCTACAGGTGGGTCTTGAAGGGCAGCTGGACGGGATGGGCGTGGCCTTTGCCTCCTCCTTATTGGGTCTGGCAGGCTCGCTGATTGTCGGCCTGCTTGAGGTGTTTTCGGGCCGTGGGCAAAACCGCTTTTACGGAGAATTGGAAGAATGGTTATCGACCATCACTCGGGTGGGTTTCTCGGGTGGCGAGGGCGAAGAAGGCTCACAGAACACCATGCTGGGCGCGATGATGGAGCAGATGTCTGAGCAAATGGACGGTATCGCGCGGATGTATACCCAGACCGGGCAGGATCAGGCTCATGTGCAGGCGCATTTGATGGCGATGACCGCGAGTTTGGAGAAGCTCACTCAGAAACTCGATCAGGGGCAGACCGAAGCGCTTGAACGTGTGGCGTCCAGCCAAGAGCGGATGATCGCTCGGATGGGAGAAGGCGGCGGCGGTGATGGTATGGATGCGGAGAGCCGCATGCGCCTGCGGTCGATTGATGTGCAGATGCTGCGCGTGCTGGAGGAAGTGTCCAGTGGCCGGCAAGAAAGCCTATCTGAAATTCGCAGTGATCTGGCCAATCTGACAAAGGCCATTCGGGCCCTGGCCCAACCCACAAGTCGCGATCAGAGCTAGGCGCGGGCGATGGCACTTTCCCGACGCACTGGCGCAAGGTTCCAAGCCTCTATTTGGCCGGGGTTTGTGGATGCGATGACTGGCTTGCTGCTGGTCTTGATGTTTGTGCTCACGATCTTTGTGGTGATGCAATTTGTATTGCAGCAAACCATCAAAGGGCAGGGGGCGATGCTCGACGAACTGAACATCGATATCGCCCAAAAAAATGCGCAATTGGAGGATTTGGAAGGGCAAATTTTGGCCCTGGGCGATGCTTTGGGTCTGGAGCGCGCAGCGGCCTCTGATCTCACCTTGCAAGTTGCCAAGCTCGACGATCAGCTTGCCGCAGCGCAGGCTGACGGGGAAAGGCAATTGGGCCTTATCGCAACTTTGACTGCCGAGCGCGATGCGCGTGTCGCAGATCTCATGGTGGCCACCGCACGGATCAATGATTTCGAGACACAGGTGGCCAATTTGTTGGCCCTGCAACAGCGGGCGGAAGGCGAAATTGAGCAATTCAAACTCCAAGTGTCGCAACTTCAAACACAGCAACGCCAGTCGGAGGGCACGATCCTAGATTTCGAAACGCAAGTGGCTTCGCTTTTGCGCAAACAAACCCAATCAGAAGGGCAAATTACGGAGCTGGAAGCGCAATTGACCCTGCTGCTGGCCCAATCGATGCAAGATACGGCGCGCATTGCAGATGCAGAGGCTCAAATCAGTGCGCTGCAGGATGAAAAATCTACTGCGGAGGCCACCATTGCAGATTTTGAGGCCCGGCTCCAGGAGCTGATCAACACTGAGGCGATGCGCCGTGAAGAACTGGCGACGTTGGATGCGGACAAGGCCAGTTTGCAGCAATCATTGCTGGCGGCGCAGGCAACAATTGCAGCGCAGACTGAGCAGGCGGCGCTGGCCCAACGCCAACGCGAACTCATGGATGAGATGCTGGCAGATTTGCGCCGCGATGCGCAGAATACAAATATCAACCTTGCCAATACCCTAGCGCTTTTGGCCACGCAGCAGAAACGTGCAGCCGGGCTTGAGCAGGACAATCAAGAGCTCAGTCGCCGCGCGGAAGAATTGGCGGAGGCATTGAGTGACGAAGAGCTCAACCGCGTGTCTGCGGCCTTTTTGCGCGAGCGTTTGGAGGTTGCAGAGGCGGCATTGAACCAAAAAGAACTCGAACAACTGTCCATGGCAGCGGCAGCCGAAAAACTGCGGGCTGATCTTGAAGAAAGCGAAGCGGCAATATCCTCTTTGACTTTGCAATTGAACGATCAACGCAAAAAAGCCGAGGAAACCCTGGCGCTTTTGGCCGCAGCGCAGAGCGTTGAGAAAACCTTGGACGACGAGCTGACAACGGCTTTGTTGGCACTTGAGGCGGCGCGATTGGCGCAGGCGCGTTCGCAAGATGAGTTGGAAGCTGTCAGCGCCCGCGATGCGGCAAGTCAACAAGAGTTGCAAACGGCCTTGTTGCGGAATGAGAGCTTGAAAGTCGCTTTACAAGAAGCTGAGGCGATCGCGCAAAATTCAGACATAGATGATCTACGTTCAGCGCTGTCCAAAGCCATTGCCGCGCGCCAAACGGTTGAGCGGCAATTGACTGCTGCAGAGCAACAGGCGGCTTTGTTGGCAACGGCACAGGCTGAGCTACAGGAGGCCGAGGCGATCTCGACAGAGGCACAGCGCAAAATGGCGCTTTTGAGCCAAGAGGTTCGTGCATTGCGTGACCAAATTGGTGGGCTTCAAGCCACGCTGGACGATTACAAGCGCCGCGATGCGGATAACAATGTGAAGATCACCAATCTTGGCAGTGAATTGAACGTTGCACTGGCGCAGGTCGCAGCTGAGTCAAAGCGCAACCTCGCGTTAGAAGCGGCTGAAAAGCAACGCTTGCAGGAAGAAAAGGCCCGGCTTGAAGCCGAGACCAAGACCCTTGAGCGCTATAAATCGGATTTTTTCGGCAGTCTGCGCGGACTTTTGGAGGACATCGAGGGCGTCAGTATCGTTGGGGACCGTTTCGTCTTTTCCTCTGAAGTCCTCTTTGCATCAGGCCGTGCGGAGCTGACTGCGGCGGGCCGCACAGAGATATCAAAAGTGGCAAGTATCTTAAAAGACGTCACGGAAGACATCCCGCAAAATATTGATTGGGTGTTACAGGTGGATGGTCACACCGATGACCAACCGATCCTTGCTGGTAGCCAATTTCAAAACAATTGGGAGCTGAGCCAGGCACGCGCGCTGTCTGTGGTCTTATATTTGATGACCTCGGAGCAGATGCCTCCGCGCCGGCTTTCTGCCAATGGGTTTGGTGAGTATCAACCCATCAACCGGGCCAACTCCCGAGCTGCACGGGCCCAAAACCGGCGGATTGAGCTGAAAGTGACCGAGAAGTAAGTCAAATTTCCCCAAAATCAGCCGATCTGCGCGGTTTATTGTGCCTACTTGGCGGTCAACAGCGGCGGTTTTTTGTCTTTATTGGTGATCCGCGGCTTTTGGGGCTCTTCGATTTTTAGATCCAATTCGCCGGCTTTCACACCAACTTTTACGACGCCGCCCTTGGTCAGTTTTCCAAAGAGCAATTCTTCGGCCAGTGGCTTTTTGATATGCTCTTGAATCACCCGGCCCAAGGGACGGGCGCCCATTTTGGAATCGTAGCCCTTTTCACCGAGCCAATCGGCAGCCGCTTTGGTGATCTCGATGGTCACATTGCGATCCATCAGCTGCGCTTCGAGTTGCAACACAAATTTCTCGACCACCTGCGCAATGACATCGCGGTCCAATGGGGCAAAGCTGACCACCGCATCGAGGCGATTGCGGAACTCGGGAGTAAAGGTGCGTTCAATGGCTTGGGTGTCTTCGCCCTCACGGCGTTCGCGGCCAAATCCGATGGCGGCTTTCGACATTTCCGACGCTCCGGCATTGGACGTCATGATCAACACCACATTGCGAAAATCGGTGGTGCGGCCATTGTGATCTGTCAATTTGCCATGATCCATGACCTGTAGAAGAATATTGAAGACATCCGGGTGGGCTTTTTCGATTTCGTCCAAGAGGAGCACGCAGTGGGGATCTTGATCGACGCTATCGGTCAGCATGCCACCTTGATCAAAACCGACATAGCCGGGAGGGGCGCCGATCAAGCGGCTAATGGCGTGTTTCTCCATATATTCTGACATATCAAAGCGGATAAGCTTGACACCCAGACCATCGGCCAATTGCTTCGCGACTTCGGTTTTCCCAACGCCAGTTGGCCCAGCAAATAGATAATTTCCAATCGGCTTTTCGGGCTCACGCAGGCCAGCGCGGGCCAGTTTGATCGCCGAGGCCAGAGCTTCGATCGCCGTATCTTGACCAAAAACCACCCGTTTCAGACCGGCTTCCAGATCGCGCAGCACCTCCGCATCATCTTTGGACACTGACTTGGGCGGAATTCGGGCAATTTTCGCAACGACCGCTTCAATATCTTTCACCCCGATTGTTTTGCGCCGCTTGCTGTCACTGAGCAAATGTTGCGCCGCTCCAGCCTCGTCAATCACATCGATTGCCTTATCGGGCAGTTTGCGATCATTGATATAGCGCGCGGCCAATTCGACCGAGGTTTTAATGGCATCGAAGGTGTATTTAACGTGGTGGTGCTCCTCAAAATAGGGCTTTAACCCTTTAAGAATTTTTACACTATCTTCCACGGAAGGTTCGGCCACATCAATTTTTTGAAAACGCCGGGCCAAGGCGCGGTCTTTTTCAAAATGTTGCCTAAATTCTTTGTAGGTGGTCGAGCCCATGCAGCGCAGCTTGCCACCCTGCAGCGCGGGTTTCAGCAGGTTGGAGGCATCCATCGCCCCCCCGGAGGTCGCGCCGGCACCTATCACGGTGTGAATTTCGTCAATAAAGAGTACTGCATCCGCGTGCTCTTCCATCTCATTCATTACCGCTTTGAGGCGTTCTTCAAAATCACCGCGATAGCGTGTTCCGGCCAAAAGCGCACCCATATCCAGCGAATAGATGGTTGTTTTGGACAAGATCGCCGGGGTTTGACCCTTGGTGATTTTGCGGGCCAGACCTTCAGCAATGGCGGTTTTTCCAACCCCCGGATCTCCAACCAAAATTGGATTGTTTTTCCGGCGGCGACACAGCACTTGGATGCAGCGCTCAACTTCATGTTCGCGGCCAATCAGCGGATCCACGTTGCCCTTGGCCGATTTTTCATTGAGATCGATACAATATTTCGCCAATGCGCTCTCTTTTTCCGAGGTCTCATTGCCGTCGCTATCCAACATCTCCGTCTCATCCTCGGCGCCAACAATGGGCCGGCTTTCGACAAAGTCTGGGTCTTTGGCCACCCCATGGGCGATGAAATTCACGGCGTCATAGCGGGTCATGTCCTGCTCTTGCAGGAAATAGGCCGCGTTGCTTTCGCGTTCGGCAAATATTGCAACCAAAACATTGGCGCCTGTGACTTCTGTACGACCGGAGGATTGCACATGAATGGCGGCCCGTTGGATCACCCGTTGAAAGGCGGCGGTTGGTACGGCCTCTGACCCATCCACATCGGTGATGAGGCTGCTGAGATCGTCCTCGATGAAATCAACCAGCGCTTTGCGCAGGAGCTTGAGGTCGACCGAGCAGGCGCGCATAACTTTTGCAGCATCGGGTTCATCGAGAAGGGCTAGTAGCAAATGTTCCAAAGTGGCCAGCTCATGTTTGCGGGCATTGGCAGCGGCCAGCGCTTCGTGGATTGCGTTTTCTAATGATGCGGAAAATGATGGCACGCGCGTCTCCTACAACGGTCTGTGATCGGTATGATCGCTCTCCCCATAAGACTTCGGTTTTCTGAGGCAACCTTCAAGGGGCAAAGTGTTATTTAGGCCATAAAAGTTAAATATCGCGCTTTTAACGCGAAATTTTTCCTAAAACTTGTCTTTTCGGGCGCGAATTTCAGCGAAAACCTGCTCGGCGGTGGCTTCTGGCATACCCACGGCTGTTTTCAGGGCCGGGTCGTCGGCGCGTAGAAACGGATTGGTTTGCATCTCAAGGGCCAAAAGACTTGGCACCGTCGGGCGACCTGCGGCGCGATCTTTGGTGATCTCGGCTGCACGGGCGTTTATGGCGGGATTATCTTCGCCTAAAGATTGCGTGAAGGCCATATTGGAGGCGGTGTATTCATGGCCTGAGTACACCCATGTGTTTTGCGGCAGGGCACGGAGTTGCTGCAGGCTGTGCCACATTTGCGCTGCAGAGCCTTCAAAAAGACGACCGCAGCCCATAGCCATCAAGCTGTCAGCGGTGAAAACCGCCTTCGCGCTCGGCAAATGTAGCGCAAGGTGACCACGCGTGTGGCCGGAGACCTCATAGATCTCACCGTCAATTCCGCAGAGTGTGAGGCGATCCCCTGGGTTGACGGCCTGATCCAAGGTTGGCAGGCGATGTGCATCGGCTTTGGCGCCGATAACCCGCGCCGGTGCCTGATCCAAAGAGCCGGTCAAAGCGGCTTGCAAATCTGGCAGCCCATCAATGTGATCCCAATGATGGTGGGTCAAAAATATATCGGTGACCGGCACATTGAGCTCGGAAATTTTTGCCACCAAAGGCCCCGCTTCTGGCACGTCCACAACAGCTGCCGTGCCTGCGGCACTGTTGTGAACAACATAGGCATAATTGTCTGACAGGCAGGGTAAGGTGTGAATTGCGATGCTCGAATTTTCCATGGTATTTTCGCCTTAATTTGGTAGCCTTATGATGAGTGTAATCCAAGAGGACCAAACTGCAATGCATTTAGATGTGCGTGAGCTGCGGGCGTTTTATTACCGGTCCTTCTTGGGGCGCTCGGTTCAAGCAACAATTCGAGAGCAGGTTTTACGCCTGTGGCCGCAAGCTCGGCATGAGGCCGTGCTTGGCTACGGCTTTGCGGCCCCGCTTTTGCGTCCCTATTTGCGCTCGGCGCGGCGGGTCACTGCCTTGATGCCTGCGCGGCAAGGGGTCATGCATTGGCCACCGGGACTGCCCAATTGCTCTGTGCTGAGCGAAGAAACGCGCTGGCCGGTCGAAACCGGCTCGATTGATAAGCTTCTGGTGCTGCATGGGCTTGATACTTCAGAACATGCCGCAGCGGTTTTGGAGGAATGTTATCGGGTGCTGGCACCTGCTGGCCGTGCCATATTTATAGTGCCCAATAGAGCCAGCCTTTGGGCGCGGCGGGAGGGTACGCCCTTCTCCTTCGCGCGTCCCTATACGGCCGGGCAGTTGGAATCTCGGTTGAAGTGGCATGGGTTTTTGCCTGAGCATCATGTCATGGCGCTTTATCAGCCGCCGTGGTCTGGACCGTTTTGGCGACGCATGTCCGGGCCAATTGAACGCATTGGGCAAAACATCCCGGCGTGGCGTGGGGGCGGTGTTCTGATTCTTGAGGTGAGCAAGCAAGTGCCGCGACCGCGGCGGCCTGGCTTGGGGCAAATTATCTCTCGACCCCTTGGATTGTTAGAGGGGATTAAAGCGCCAGACCCGATTTCTGCGCAATCGGGTAACCTGTGACACCCTGCGGATTCGCCCGTTTTTTGGTGCCCGAGGCGGAACAAAGGGACGCACCCTTCATAAATGCTTTGTTTTTTGAATTTTTTGCGGTCTTTTTGGCCGTCATTGGCGTTGCGGCATGCGAAATGCTCTGCTAAACGGCGTGAGATTTTGGCGCTATAGCACTATAGCGCGCGTCCAACGCCTTTGTCTGAAGCAGCAGTTTCGGACGGGCCAGCATCGAGAGGGTTTTCTTTGTCCGAACCAGCATCGATCTCGTCTGGTATTGCAAGCCGCTATGCGACAGCGGTGTTTTCGCTTGCCAAAGACGACAAGAAGTTGAAGCCATTGGAGGCTGATGTAGATGCGCTGGAGAGCGCATTGAGCGAAAGTGCCGAGTTGCGCGCTTTGGTAACATCACCCGTCTACACACGCGCAGAAATGGGGCAGGCGATCACAGCCGTGGCCCAGAAAATGAAATTGCAACCAATGATGGTCAATACCCTGTCATTGATGGCTGCGAAGCGCCGTTTGTTTGTACTGCCCAGCCTTTTGGCTGCACTGCGTGCACGCATCGCGGAAGATAAAGGCGAGGTCACCGCTGAGGTGACTTCCGCCAAAGCGTTGACCAAAACGCAGGCCACGAAATTGGCCAAAACACTCAAGGCTCAATTGGACCTTGATGTGAAAATCAAAGCGACCGTTGATGAAAGCCTCATCGGCGGTCTTGTCGTTAAAGTGGGCTCGAAGATGATCGATACGTCGATCCGCTCCAAGCTCAATGCCCTTCAGAACACAATGAAAGAGGTCGGATAAATGGCGATCGAAGCTGCAGAAATCTCTGCGATCCTTAAAGACCAGATTAAAAACTTTGGCCAAGAAGCTGAAGTTGCCGAAGTGGGCCGCGTCCTTTCCGTTGGGGATGGTATCGCGCGCGTGTTCGGTCTGGACAATGTTCAAGCTGGTGAAATGGTGGAATTTCCCGGCGGCATCCAAGGGATGGCTCTGAACTTGGAATCTGACAACGTTGGTGTTGTTATTTTCGGGTCTGACCGCGACATTAAAGAAGGTGACACAGTCAAGCGCACAAACGCGATTGTGGACGTTCCTGTCGGCCCGGAATTGTTGGGCCGCGTTGTTGATGGTCTGGGCAACCCATTGGACGGCAAAGGTCCGATCAAAACCAAATTGCGCAGCCAAGCCGACGTTAAAGCGCCTGGCATCATTCCGCGTAAATCGGTGCATGAGCCGATGGCGACAGGTTTGAAATCCGTGGATGCGATGATCCCGATCGGCCGCGGTCAGCGCGAATTGATCATTGGTGACCGTCAGACGGGTAAAACCGCCGTGGCGCTGGACACCATCTTGAACCAAAAATCATACAATGATGCAGCAGCAGACGATTCCGAAAAACTGTACTGCGTCTATGTTGCGGTGGGACAAAAGCGTTCGACTGTGGCTCAATTGGTGAAGAAGCTCGAAGAATCCGGCGCGATTGACTATTCCATCGTCGTGGCCGCAACCGCTTCTGACCCTGCACCAATGCAGTTCTTGGCGCCCTATGCCGCGACGTCCATGGCAGAATATTTCCGCGACAACGGCAAGCATGCGTTAATCATCTATGATGATCTTTCCAAGCAGGCGGTTTCTTATCGCCAGATGTCCTTGCTCCTGCGCCGTCCGCCCGGACGTGAAGCCTACCCAGGGGACGTGTTTTATCTTCACTCCAGATTGCTCGAGCGGTCTTCAAAACTGAACGAAGATAACGGATCAGGTTCTTTGACCGCTTTGCCGATCATTGAAACTCAAGGTGGCGACGTATCAGCCTTTATTCCAACCAACGTGATCTCGATCACAGATGGTCAGATTTTCTTGGAAACAGAATTGTTCTACCAAGGGATCCGTCCGGCGGTGAACACAGGTTTGTCTGTGTCCCGTGTGGGCTCCTCTGCGCAAACCAACGCGATGAAATCTGTGGCCGGTCCTGTGAAACTGGAGTTGGCGCAATATCGCGAAATGGCGGCGTTCGCTCAGTTTGGATCCGATCTGGATGCAGCGACTCAGCAATTGCTGAGCCGTGGTGCGCGTTTGACCGAGCTGATGAAACAGCCGCAGTATGCGCCTTTGACAAACGCTGAAATTGTCTGCGTGATCTATGCCGGCACCAAAGGCTATTTGGACAAGATCGACGTCGCTGACGTAGGTCGTTTCGAAGCGGGCCTTCTGGCGCACCTGCGCGGCAAAGCCAGCGACGTTTTGACCATGATCACCAAAGATGATCCAAAAATCAAAGGTGATGCGGAAGCAAAAATCAAAGCTGCGCTTGACGACTTCGCCGCAGATTTCGCATAAGGATACTGGCACATGCCGAACCTTAGTGACCTAAAAAACAGGATCGCGTCGGTCAAGTCGACCCGCAAGATCACAAAGGCGATGCAAATGGTCGCCTCTGCCAAACTGCGCCGCGCACAAGATGCGGCGCAAGCTGGCCGCCCCTATGCGGAACGTTTCAATGCGGTGATGGCTGGTTTGGCCGCATCCGTTGGCGCGTCCGAGGGGGGACCAAAACTGTTGACAGGCACCGGAGCTGATCAAACCCAATTGCTCGTCGTTATGACAGCTGAGCGGGGTTTGTGCGGTGGCTTTAACTCAAATATTGTCAAACTGGCGCGCATGGCAGCCAAACAGCTGCTGGCCGAAGGAAAGACCGTCAAAATCTTAACTGTTGGCAAAAAGGGCCGTGAATCGCTGAAGCGCGAATTTGGCACCTTGCTGGTCGATCATGTAGATTTATCGGATGTGAAGCGCGTGGGCTATGATCATGCCTCCGCGATTGCGCAAAATGTGCTTCATCGGTTTGATGCTGGTGAATTTGATGTGGCTAAAATCTTCTATTCGGAATTTGGCAGCGTCGTAAATCAAATCCCAACCGAACTGCAGGTAATCCCTGCTAAGTTTGAAGCGGCGACAGATGAAGGCACAGTTTACGATTATGAGCCAAGCGAGGAAGGTATTCTTGCCGACTTGCTGCCGCGCTCGGTTGCGACGCAAATCTTCACGGCTTTGCTGGAAAATGCAGCTTCCGAACAGGGCGCGCGCATGTCAGCTATGGACAACGCCACACGCAACGCTGGTGAAATGATTGACAAATTGACCATCCAATACAACCGGTCACGTCAAGCGAAGATCACCAACGAGCTTATTGAAATTATTTCGGGCGCTGAAGCGCTCTAAAATCCGGAGAAACAACATGGCAAATGCAAAAGGCAAAATCACTCAAGTGATCGGCGCCGTTGTTGACGTTCAATTTGATGGCGACCTGCCACAAATTTTGAACGCTTTAACAACAGACAATGGCGGCAAGACGTTGGTGCTCGAAGTTGCCCAGCACTTGGGCGAAGGTACAGTACGTGCCATCGCTATGGACGCGACCGAAGGTTTGGTGCGCGGCCAAGAGGTGACCGATACCGCCGGTCCAATCACTGTTCCCGTCGGCCGCGCCACTTTGGGCCGGATCTTGAACGTGGTCGGTGAGCCAGTGGATGAAGGCAAACCTCTCGGCAAAACAGCAAAGCGCAGCATCCACCAGGACGCTCCTGAGTTTTCTGAGCAAGCCACTGAATCCGTGATCTTGGAAACAGGTATCAAAGTGATCGACCTGCTCGCCCCTTACACTAAAGGTGGTAAAATTGGTTTGTTCGGTGGTGCCGGTGTTGGCAAAACCGTTTTGATTATGGAATTGATCAACAACATCGCCAAAGTGCACTCTGGCGTGTCTGTTTTCGCCGGTGTGGGTGAGCGGACCCGTGAAGGTAATGACCTTTACCATGAGATGATCGAGGGCGGTGTTATCGTCCCTGACAATCTTGAAGAGTCCAAAATTGCGCTGGTTTATGGCCAAATGAACGAGCCTCCAGGTGCACGTATGCGGATTGCTTTGACCGGTTTGACCTTGGCTGAGCAGTTCCGTGATGAAACCGGTTCTGATGTTTTGTTCTTTGTTGACAACATCTTCCGCTTCACACAAGCCGGCTCTGAGGTGTCTGCGCTGTTGGGTCGTATCCCCTCAGCTGTGGGCTATCAGCCAACTTTGGCGACGGACATGGGCGCGATGCAAGAGCGGATCACATCGACCAAATCTGGTTCGATTACATCTGTGCAAGCGGTTTACGTTCCTGCCGATGACTTGACCGACCCTGCGCCGGCCACCTCATTTGCGCACCTCGACGCGACAACTGTTTTGGATCGTTCGATCTCTGAAAAGGGCATCTACCCGGCGGTGGATCCGCTCGGCTCCACCTCTCGCTTGCTCGATCCGCTGATCATTGGTGATGAGCACTACAAAGTGGCAACCGATGTCCAAAAAGTTCTGCAGCGTTATAAATCCTTGCAGGATATCATCGCCATCTTGGGTATGGACGAGCTGTCTGAAGACGACAAAGTGGCCGTGGCCCGTGCACGGAAACTTGAGCGCTTCTTGTCACAGCCGTTTGACGTGGCCAAAGTGTTCACAGGTTCTGACGGTGTTCAGGTGCCTTTGGACAAAACAATCGCCTCTTTCAAAGCGGTTGTGGCTGGCGACTATGATCACCTGCCCGAAGGCGCGTTCTACATGGTTGGTGATATCGATGAAGTCATCGCAAAAGCCGAACTTATGGCGGCGGATGCAGCCTAATGGCGGATTCATTGAACTTTGATCTGGTCAGCCCCGAAAGAAGCCTCGCTTCTTTTGAGGCGACTTCGGTCCAAATTCCGGGATCCGAAGGGGATATGACAGCCATGGCGCACCATGAGCCTGTTCTGACCACTTTGCGGCCTGGCATTCTGTCCGTCAGCGCCGCCAGCGGTGTCAGCGAGTATGTTGTCACAGGCGGGTTTGCTGAGGTCACAGCGCAGGGCGTTACGGTGATTGCCGAGCGCGCCATGGCGAAAGCTGATGTCACACAGGAAGATATGGATGGCATCGTTTCTGGCGCAGCTGAAGCGGTTGAAAGAGCCAGTGAAGACGCGCAGGAGGCTGCCCGTAAGATGCAGTCTGATGTCGCGGCTCTGGCCTCTGCCTTGGGCCTCAACGCCGCTTAAGCGGTCTGAAAAAATTAAAAATGGGCCCCGCGTGGGCCCTTTTTCTTCATTAATTATATTTTTAGAAACTAAATTTTTGCTGCATGAAACGCATGTCGTAACGCACCGTTGGAGTGGATCAAGGATCGCTTGAATTGTTCTCAGACTTTCAAGACGGAAGAGACATGTGGACCGGCACGGGTCCGCGCAAGGTGTCGCGGGCAATCAAGTTTTCTGAAGCTTTTGCAGCCTAACCATTGCTCCACGTCAGCCTCACTATGTGGGACATGGGGAGCGGCAGTAATGCTCGTGCGGACATTCGCGCGGAAAACGTGACCGAGACAGGATTTGATCTCGTGTTTCGCACCTGGTCTGACACGCGCGTTGCGCGGGTGAGCGCCAGTTGGCTGGCGATCAGTGGTGTGGCAGATTACGAGCAGTGGGATATTTATTAACGCGCCGGCCTTAGCCGCAATCGTAAATGCCCTCATAAATTGCCGACAAGGATTCGGTCGAGAACAGCGAGGAGACCGAGGTGCCACTCCATGTGTTCAAAATGGCCTGCGCGAACATGGGGGCAGTTTGAACGATCCGGATATTGGACGCATTCGCAACCGCAGGGGTGGCCTCGATTGTGTCCGTAATGACCAGATTCTTCATCACAGAATTGGTAATCCGATCCACCGCAGGACCAGACAGGACGCCGTGGGTGATGTAGGAATGTACTTCTTTTGCACCATTGTCCATCAAGACATCAGCCGCCTTGCACAGCGTTCCTGCGGTATCGACGATGTCATCCACAATTAAGCAGGTGCGGCCTTCGACATTACCAATCACCGTCATCTCTGCCACCTCACCAGCCTTCTCCCGGCGTTTGTCGACAATCGACAGAGGTGCGCCAATGCGTTGTGCCAAATCCCGTGCACGGGCAACCCCGCCCACATCGGGGGAGACCACCATCAGATTGTCCATCTGGCCTTTGAAATGATGTTTGACGTCCAAGGCGAAGATTGGTGAGGCATAGAGATTGTCGACCGGAATGTCGAAAAATCCCTGAATTTGTGTCGCATGAAGGTCAAGGGTTAAAACCCTCTCAATGCCTGCCTCTTCAAGCATATTGGCGACCAATTTGGCGGTGATCGGTGTGCGGGCCTTGCTGCGACGGTCTTGACGCGCGTAGCCAAAATAAGGGATCACAGCGGTGATGCGGCTGGCGGACGAGCGCTTCAAAGCATCGGCGATGATCAGAAGCTCCATCAGCGCGTCATTGGCAGGGCGTGAGGTGGGTTGGATAATAAACATGTCCTCGTCGCGGACGTTTTCGTAGACTTCGACGAATATTTCCCCATCGTTGAAGCGTTCAACCCGAGCATCCACAAGATCCACGTTCATGCCCCGATGCAGAGACATGCGCCGCGCCACCGACCGGGCCAGCTTGAGGTTAGAATTTCCGGCGATTAGTTTTGGACCGTGAACAGAAGCCATTCGTATTACCCTCTACAATACCCGCGAGCCTGAGTCGCATCTTGTTGACATGGCTTACCATGTGGTTACTGGTCGTCACAGGTTCGAAACACAAAAAGGTGATGCTCATGGCTCATATTGACTATTTTTTCGCGACAATTTCTCCATTTACCTACTTGGCAGGTCGGACTCTCGAAGAGATTGCACAAAAACATGGGGCAACGATCGCCTACAAGCCCATGGATTTGATGACTGTGTTTAGCCGGACGGGCGGTGTGCCGCCGAAGGATCGTCACATCAGCCGTATTGAAATGCGTGCACAAGAGCTTCCCCGGCAGGCAAAAAAGCGCAAACTTCCGCTCAATATGCAACCGGCCTTTTTTCCCGTGAATATGGCGCCGTCCTCTTATGCAGTGATTGCGGCATCCAACTATGGGGATGGAGATTTGGGCGCATTGGTGCATGCTTTTACCCGTGCGGTTTGGGCCGAAGAGAAAGACATTTCACAACCCGATGTCATTGCAGACTGTCTGAAAGCTGCGGGTTTTGATCCAAGCCTCGCGGACAAAGATATGATCGGCTCTGCGGAGCAATATGCCAAAAACACCGAAGATGCGGTAACTGCAGGCGTCTTTGGTGCGCCGTTCTACATCACAGATAAAGATCAGCGTTTTTGGGGCCAAGATCGTTTGGACGATTTGGATCTCGTGCTCTCAGGCGCACTCTGAGCTCTCGAAAAGCTTATCGGGCGTCACAGTTTGGCGCCCGAGGACGCGGGTGTCATCCGCGTAAGACCTGTAGGAAACGGTCGACATCATCCGAGCTTGCGGACCAATCTGTCACCAAGCGGGCCGGTAAGAGCTCATCGGCCGGTCCGGCGGTGTGATCGCCTGCCATGACGTAATATTGGGCGCCCGCCGCATGTAGGCGCTGATGCGCCGTGCGGGACCATTGGGCGAAGATGATATTGGCCTGAGGTTCAAAATCGAGCACGACGCCCGGTGTTTGCTTAAGGCCTTGGGCCAATCTTGCACAGGCGGCATTGGATTTTTTCGCCATATCCAGCCAAAGATCACCGGCCAAATATCCTTGCATTTGTGCCGCCAGAAAGCGGTGCTTGGAAAATAGATGAGCGCCGCGTTTGCGCCGCAGCTCGAATTCCCAAGCGTGTTTTGGATCAAAGAAGACAACCGCCTCCACCGCCATTAATCCATTTTTTGTCCCGCCGAAGGTGACCGCATCGACGCCTGACTTCCAAGTCATATCTGCCGCGCTGCAGCCAAGGGTTTGCAAGGCATTGGCGAATCGGGCTCCGTCCATATGCAGCGGGAGGCCAAAGTCCTTAGCGGTGGAGGAGATTTCTTGAATTTCGGCAAGGCTATAGATCGTGCCGCGTTCTGTCGCTTGGGTGAGGGACACAGGGCCGCGTTGCGGCCCATGCACGCCGCGCGTCTCTTCCGCCAAAATGGATTTGCGCAGAGTTTGCGCAGTCATTTTTGCGTCATTTCCCGGCACGAGTGTCAGCTTGGTCCCACCGGAATAAAATTCGGGAGCATTGCATTCATCTTCGTGGATATGCGCGACCGTATGGCAAAATACCGTTTCCCAGGGCTGAGACAGCGTGGCAAGGATCAAGGAATTGGCAGCCGTCCCAAGCGAGACCAGATAGACCGCCGCCTCAGGGGCTTCAAACACATCCCGGATGTCCCGCACAGCCTGAGCGGTGGCGTCATCGGCGCCGTAGGGCAAGGCATAGCCCATATTCGCCGCATTGAGCGCAGATATGACATTGGGGTGCACGGGGCCGGTGTTGTCAGATGCAAAATTCATCGCCTAATCCTCAATTATGTGGTCTTCCCATTCCTCTTCGGACACTTCAAATTCCGGTATTGTCCAGCCTTGCACAGATATGCCTGCCTCATGCACCGATTGCGCCGTGCCACTGCGCAGCGGGTGCCAGTCCGGAATTTCTTTGCCCTCATACAATCGTTTATATGCGCAAGTATTTGGAAGCCAATAGGCATGTTGTTCAATGGTTTCAGAGGTCATTCGGATACACTCTGGCACAAAGTTTTGTCGAATACTATATTGGGAGCATCGGCAGGTCTCATTGTCGAGAAGGCGGCAGGCAATGCGGGTGAGGGCCACATGTCCGGTGTCGGGATCTTCGAGCTTGTTGAGACAACAGCGCCCACAGCCGTCACAGAGCGCTTCCCATTCCGCTTCGGTCATCTTGGAAAGCGGCACCGTCTCCCAAAATTTTGGGCGCATCGGCTTTCGGTTTGAGCTGACGCTCATAGCTGGCCCAAAATGCGGCGGGCACGGCTGCAATCGGCATCCATCTGTGCAATCAATGCGTCAAGCCCATCGAAGGTCTCCTCACTGCGCAAATAGGCGACCAAACCGATTGACAGGGTTTCCCCGTATAGATCCCCTGTGAAATCAAAAATAAACGTTTCACAATTGGGGCGATTTTCTCCAAACATAGGGCGCACACCAATCGATGCTGCACCATGATAGCAGCCTTTATGCGGCCCGGTGAGCACATCTACCAAAACTGCATAAACCCCAAAGGCTGGTGGCTGGAGCCCTTCAATAGACATATTGGCGGTTGGGTAGCCAAGCTCACGTCCGCGCTTCTCACCATGCTCAACCGCGCCTTCAAGCCGGTGCCAATGGCCCAGCATTGCAGCGGCCCGCTGCGGATCTGCGGCTGTAAGAGCTTTGCGAATATTGGTTGAGCTGATGATCTCCGCTTTGTGATTTTTCAAATCTGCAATTGTGACACCAAAACCAAGGTGTTGTCCGTGTTGTTTGAGCGTTTTCGCGGTTCCGGATCGGCCTTTGCCAAAACAAAAATCAGCGCCAACCACCACATGCGTGAGACCGAATCCGTTGCGTAAAACCTCTTTGCAGAAGTCCCAGTCACTGAGGTCACAAAGCTCTTGATCGAAGGGCAGTTCAAGGAGGACTTCAACTCCCAATTTTTCCAGCCGATGTGCACGGGCCTCCGCATTCATCAAGCGAAAAGGTGGCAAATCTGTGCCATTTTTTTTGGCGAAAAAACTGCGAGGATGTGGCTCAAAGGTTAGGACACCCAGGGGCACACCGCTGCGTTCAGCTGCGCCGCGGGTCACATCGATCACCGCTTGGTGGCCCAAATGGACACCATCGAAATTGCCGATTGCAACCGCTGCGCCACGGGCATCCTGTTCTAAAAGCCTGGTTTGAAAACGCCTCATGAATTCCCCCTATCGCGCAAGATTGAGCAGAGCAAGCTGTGGTGGATGAAACGGGGGCGTTTTAGTCGAATTTTCGAGAAGGAGCTAAGACGGTGGCTTCGCCCGCCAGCACTTTTTTGCCATCAATTGAGCAATGCGTGTCAAGTTTGACACGGCGGCGGCCCAGATCGATGTCTGTCACTTCCACCTTCGCTGTGACCAGATCGCCGGGGCGTACGGGCGCCAGGAACTTGAGCGATTGCCCCAGATAGACGGTGCCATGGCCTGGCAACTGTTCGCCAATCACCGCTGAGATCAAGCCCGCGGTGAGCATGCCGTGGGCAATTCGGCCCTCAAAAATCGTGTCATTGGCGTAGTCATCGTCAAGATGCACAGGGTTATGATCTGTGGAGACTTCGGCAAACATCTCAATATCTCGATCCGTCACAACCTTGCGCAGATGCCGGGTCATGCCGATTTCAATATCTTCAATACAAATTGTGCCGCGGGGCATGTTGTCGAGCATCTCGCACCTCAAGGTAATAATCGCAACGTCATGATGTCGTTTGAGTAACAATATTACTTTAAGGGGAGGTAAATCAAGGGGGCGTCAGCGTAGTTTTCCGATGGAATAGGTCGGTTGCCGCATTTCTTTGGTCAAATACGCCATCAGAGCCGCAGGCTCGGGTTGATCCGTGGTCTGGGTTTCGCGAACGGCCAGACCTCCGGTGATAAAGAGCGAATCAAGATCCTCGCCCAGTGCCCCATCAATATCGGTCAAAATCCCATCTCCGACGCAGAGGATACGACTGTCGGGAATGTCTTTGCCCAAAGCCTCGAGCCGTCTGCGCGCCAAATCATAGATGGGGGGATGTGGTTTGCCAAAGTAGAGGCTCTCGCCGCCCATCTGTGTATAGAGTTTCGCCAGAGCGCCCGCGCACCATTCGCGTGTCTCGCCTCGGTCCACGACAATATCAGGGTTGGCACAGAGCAATTTTAGGCCGCGGGTCTTTGCCTGCAAAAATTGCGCCCGCATCTCCTCTGGATCGGCCAGCGGGTCAAAGGGCCCGCAGCAGACGATCCCCTCCGCCTGTTCTAAAGGCACTTGCGCAATCGTCACGGGGGTTTCAATCAGCTCCAGCGGTGTAAAGAAATCTTGATCATGCGGCTGGCCGATAAAATACACCTTTTTGCCCACCGCACCG
The DNA here is from genome assembly GCA_022425445.1 of Planktomarina sp. Classification (GTDB taxonomy): domain Bacteria; phylum Pseudomonadota; class Alphaproteobacteria; order Rhodobacterales; family Rhodobacteraceae; genus Planktomarina. The sequence continues at coordinate 1,259 of JAKMFM010000086.1, read as the reverse complement.
CGTAACATCGCAGCGCGGGCGCTGTCACCGGAGGTTGCGATCCCGTCATAGGCATCGCTGGGAACCCCGAGCCGGTCTAATTGCCGGCGCACAGGCGCATGGGGGCGCGGGGCGTTGGTCACCAACATGACTGTGCCGCCCTTGGCGCGGAAGGCCTGCAGTGCCGTCACCGCCTCCGCAAAAGGTGCCAGCCCATCATGAACGCAGCCCCAGAGGTCACAAAACAGTGCATCATAGGACTCGGAGATGTCCGAAAGGGACGTTATAATTCGTGTCATGAGAGGCTTTCGGTTCCGTTAAAGTTTAAGGTTGGGAATGATCTGCTTTTTGCGGCTCATGACCCCGGGCAGAACGACGGTATCGCCCGTGACTGTGGCGCCAAAAGATTTTTCTGCCACGTTTTGAGCGATAGCATTGGGGATCAACAGTGTGGCTTCCTCATTCAAAATATCGACCACAAAGAGTAATACATGATCCACCGAATCCTCCTGAGCCACGGACGGCATCGCCGCCATGAGGCTTGCCTTGCGGTCTAGAACCATTTTAGGGGAGGTGGTTTCGAGAACAGAAACACGGAATTTCGTGCCGCTGACGGCGTATTCCTTACTGTCCATGCGCAACAGCTCTGAATCCGAGAAAGCAGAAACATCAGATTTCGCGGCAAACATCTCCGCGGCGTATTGTGCAATAGATAGGTTCAGACCCGCCGCCAGACTTTCTGCGAGGGCTTTGTCCTGCGGTGTCGTGGTCGGGCTCCGGAACGCCAAGGTGTCAGACAAAATACAGGACAACATCACCCCTTTGATGGCCGCTGGCATCTGCTCTGCATCATCGCCCATGAGATTATGCATGATGGTTGCGGTGCAGGCTAAGGGGCGGATGGTAATGGAAATTGGTCCCTTGGTTTCAAGCCCGCCAACCAGCTTGTGATGATCGATCACGGCCAAAATATCGGCTTGATTTATATTGCTGGGCAATTCGGCCGGGTTGTTGGTGTCAACAATAACCACTGGCGCGTTGTCCTCGACATCTGCAATGATGTCAGGTGTCTCAAAGCCCCACCGCTGAGTGACGAAGGCCGCTTCTGTATTGGGCGTGCCGAGCAGAACTGCTTGAGCGGCTTGGCCTTTCATTTCATTAAGATACCAGGCCCAAATTATGGCGCTTCCGGTGCTGTCCGTGTCGGGGGCTTTGTGGCCAAATACTTTGATCATAATACAATCCTCAGGCGGTCGTTGAATTTGCGCCCTTATAGGTGG
>JAKMFM010000205.1 GCA_022425445.1 Planktomarina sp. | reverse complement strand
GAGTATGCTGCATCTGATGTGCTATATTTGCACAGGCTTCGTGAGCGTCTGAATGAGATGCTCATCCGTGAGGGCCGCATGGAACTGGCGCAATCGTGTTTTGATTTTCTGCCCACACGGGCCGAGCTAGATCTCGCCGGTTGGCCAGAAAGCGATATTTTTGCCCATTCTTGAGCTGGGATTGGATAACTGAGAGGCGCAATGCATTTTACCTTCGACGACGGTTACTCGGCGCTTGTTGCATGGCTTAAAACCCTGCTTCCTATTGTTGCGCTTGGCCTTTTGTCGACGATCTTTCTGTTTTCTGGCAAAGTGGACGTGACCCAATCTTTGCCCTACGCAGAGCAAAATATTGCTGAAATTATCCGTGAACAACGCATTACACAGCCATATTTTACCGGCATTGCCAGCAATGGTACTGAGATCGCGCTGTCGGCGGCCTATGCCTCACCGCAGGTTGAAAACGCGCATATTCTTGAGATCACCGATCTATCCGTTGTGCTCCGATCCACCAGTGATCAGATGGTGCAAGTAACTGCGGGGCGGGGCGCGTTGGACTCCGCACGGCAAACAGCGCAAATTTCAACAGATGTTCATATTGCTGCGCTGCCGGATTTTTGGGTGACAACCGAGGCCTTGGACATGAATTTCAACCGGGGCTTTATATCTGCCAAAGGTGGGTTTCAGGGAGTCACAGCCTTGGGGGAGATCACTGCTGGAGAAATGCATCTGCAAATGACCGCCGATGACCAGCAAATTGTCTTCCTAAATGATGTACGGCTGGTATACTCCCCAAAATTAATCGATTGAGGTTATCCGTGCGCTACATTTTGCTGCTTATTACAGTTCTGCTTTCGACAGTTTGCGGGGCCTTGGCCCTTTCGGCTCAAACAACTCTATCTTTGGACGGATTTCAAAGTGATCCAGAAGCGTCCGTTGAAATGTTGGCCGATAGGCTGACCGTTAGTCAAACAGATGGTGCCGCGCGGTTTGAGGGCAATGTGGTGATTGCACAGGGGGGGATGCGTCTCTCTGCGGATTTGGTGGACGTCACTTATTTGGAGGCCGGCGAGATTGGCTTGCTGTCGGCCAGCGGAGCTGTCCTTTTGGTGTCACCGACAGATTCAGCACAAGCCGATAGCGCGGATTATGATTTCGCAGGACGTCAATTGCGGATGCGAGGCAATGTGTTGCTCAACCAAGGTGCGATCAGCTTGTCCGCTGATCTTCTGACGATTGATCTTGATACGGGGGGCGCGGTGATGGAAGGCCGGGTGCGTACCGTATTGCCAAGCGGATCGAAATAATGGCGGATCCTCTGTTTGAAGTATCGGATGGCGAGGGTGGCCTTAAAATAGAGTCATTGCGCAAGAGCTACCGCAAACGTTTGGTCATCAGCGATGTGAGCATGCATCTGCACCGTGGTGAAGTAGTAGCGCTTTTGGGGCCAAATGGCTCAGGCAAAACCACCTGTTTTTATTCTATTGCCGGGCTGGTCACGCCTGAGGGGGGACGGGTGAGCATTGATGGCCGCGATGTCACCCGTTTGCCAATGTATCGGCGGGCTCGGCTTGGCATCGGATATTTGCCGCAAGAAATGTCCATTTTTCGCGGTATGAATGTTGAAGATAACATTCTCGCAGTCTTGGAATTGAGCGTGAAAGACCGGGACCGGCGCTTTGAGCGCTTGGAAGAATTGCTCAATGAATTTTCAATTGAACATCTGCGCCGTTCTCCAGCCCTTGCTCTGTCCGGCGGCCAGCGTCGGCGGGTTGAAATTGCGAGATCCTTGGCTGCAAACCCAAAATATTTGCTGTTGGATGAGCCTTTTGCGGGGGTGGATCCAATCGCGGTTGGAGAAATTCGCAACTTGGTCTCAGAGTTGAAAAAGCGCGGTCTTGGGGTGCTGATCACAGACCACAATGTTCGAGAGACTCTCGATATCGTCGATCGCGCGTATATTCTGCACGATGGCATGGTTCTGCGCAGCGGCACTACGCAGGAGATTGTTGAGGACGAAAATGTACGGCGTGTCTATTTGGGTGAAAATTTCAGATTGAGCTAATTTTCAATTTTGAGTTGACAATTACCCCTGATATTTGGCCAAATAGTTTTGTGACATGTTGTCATAATATTCAGTCAATTCAAACAAACTGCACTCTGCAGCTTGCGGCCATTTATGGGATCGTGAGGCGTGATTGATGTTGCCTATCGCGCCCTGAGCTGGTCATTTTGAGGCTGATAAAAAGGAGACCAAATGCTTTATCAAATTTCCGGAAAACAAATCGACATTGGCGCAGCACTTCAGACGCATGTAAAATCCGTTGTGGACGCCATCGCTTTAAAATACGCCGAGCGACCAACCGATGCTTCGGTCATATTCTCGCGAAGTTCTAATGAATTTGTCTGCGAAGTGAGTGTACATTTGTCTACTGGATTAACGGCGCAAGCCAAGGCGCATGACCATGAAATCTATGCCGCTTTAGACGCCGCTGCTGAAAAATTAGAAAAGCAATTGCGCAGATATAAGCGCAGATTGAAAGATCATCATAAAGAACGCGCTCAGCCCGTTGAATTCTCGGAAGCATCCTCGTATATCCTCGCCCAAGAGAGCGATTCGACCGACAACGAGCCGGAGAGTTTGCAACCTCTAATTGTGGCGGAGATGGAGCAAAAAATCCAATCTCTTTCCGTAGGAGAGGCAGTCATGCAAATGGAACTCGCGGGCGCGCCGGTCCTCGTTTTTAAAAACGAAGGTCATAATGGAGTAAACGTTGTATACCGCCGTGACGATGGCAATATTGGATGGGTCGATCCGGCCTAAGCCAAAATGCAACGAGGATTAATAATGGATCTACTTGAAATCATTCATCCTGATGCCGTGCGCAGCGCGCAATCTGTGGGCAGCAAAAAGCGCCTGTTTCAAGACCTGTCCGCTATGGCAGCGCAGGTCTATGGTATGGATCGTGACGGTGTGGTTGAAGCGCTCTTGGAGCGTGAAAACTTGGGTCCAACGGGTGTAGGGCGCGGTGTCGCCCTGCCCCATGCACGTCTTGAAAGCCTTGATCGGATCGTGGGATGTTTCATCAAGCTTGATCGTCCGATCGATTTTGATGCCGTTGATCGTCAACCGGTTGATCTGGTCTTTGCGCTTTTTGCGCCGTTGAATAGCGGTGTGGAACACCTAAAGGCATTGGCTCTTGTCTCGCGGACACTGCGGGATACTGATGTGTGCATGAAA
>JAKMFM010000190.1 GCA_022425445.1 Planktomarina sp. | reverse complement strand
AGTTTTGGCTCAGCGGTCCACATCAGGAAGGCCGAGATATCTTCAGAGAGATGCTGAAGATCGTTCATGTGGCCATCTTCGAATTCAACAAGCTCGTCTTCCAATGGTGGACCCATGGAAATCCAACCACCTGGGTAAGCGGTGTTTTCATATAACGTCACGCCTGCGGACGTTTTTTCATTTCCTGTATAGCCGGTGAGCAAAGACAAAATATACTCTGCTCCGCCCATACCTTTAACCAGCTGGTTGATGCCTGTGCCTGCTGGCCCGTGAAAGCCTGCGCGGGCTTTGGCCATCAAAGACAGATCGGGCGCATTGGCATTGCCGCCCTTTGGGAAGTGATCGGCTGGAACGGCCTCGCGGTAATCGCCTTCACCATCGTTTAGATCTTGATCCCAAACTTCGATAAAGTCAGAGGCATAGGCCCGCACTTCTTCCTTGCTGAGATGAGGTCCGCCCTCATCGCCCAGAGAGCGAATGGGAACGAATTTCATGCCGTGGCAAGAGGAGCAAACTTCCGTGTAGATTTTCAATCCACGCCGCAATTGTTCTTGATCGTAGGAACCAAACGGACCTTCAAAAGAGAATGCGTGGTCTTTAACATAGCCTTCACTTCCAGCAGCCTGCGCCCCGCCAGAGGCGAGGAGCAAAGCCAGAGTTAGACCAGTTGTGAGTTTCTTGAACATATTTCGTTCCCTTCTCACTCTGCCGGTTGGGCAGCATCCGCTGCACCGACCGCGCCGTGTTTGGCATTAAAGTCATCTTCGATGGTTGCAGGCGGTGTCGAGGGTTTCTCAAGCACGCCCAACAGGGGCAAGATAACAAGGAAGTAGGCAAACCAATAGGTCGCGCCAATCAACGAAAAAGTGGCATAAGGTTCTTCCGCTGGACGCGCACCGAGCCACATCAGGAAGATGAAGTCTGCAACCAGGATGCCAAACCACCATTTGAACATAGGACGATACCGACCAGAGCGCACACTTGAAGTGTCCAACCATGGTGCAAGTGCCATAACGGCAATCGCACCGAACATGGCCAGAACGCCGAAGAATTTCGCGTCAATGATGCCACCTGTTACGAAGCTTGCGATTTGAACAACCCAGACTTCCGATGTGAAGGCACGCAAAATGGCATAGAATGGAAGGTAATACCATTCAGGCACAATATGCGCCGGTGTCACCAATGCGTTGGCTTCGATGTAGTTGTCAGGGTGGCCAAGATAGTTTGGCATGAAGCCAACAATCGCCATGAACACGGTCATGATCAGGCCCAGGGCAAAGAGATCCTTTACCACGAAATAGGGCCAGAATGGCACTGTGTCTTTTGCAGCTTCCGCTTTCGAACCCCGGCGCACTTCAACACCGGTTGGGTTATTGTTGCCCGTGGTGTGAAAGGCCCAGATGTGTACGATGACCAGACCTGCAATCAAAAATGGCAGGAGGTAATGCAGGCTGAAGAAGCGGTTCAACGCCGGTTGGCCTACGGCGCTTGCGCCCAAAAGCCAGGTTTGAAGCGGCTCACCAATGAAGGGGATGGCGCCAAACAGGCCGGTGATCACAGCGGTCCCATGGAAGGACATTTGACCCCAAGGCAAAACATATCCCAAAAAGCCTGTCGCCATCATCAACAGATAGATCAACATACCAATGATCCATGTGATTTCACGCGGAGCTTTATAGCTGCCGTAGTAAAGACCGCGGAACATGTGGGCATAGACAGCAATGAAGAACAAAGACGCGCCATTCATGTGGAAATAACGAATCATATGGCCGCCGTTCACGTCGCGCATGATGTGCTCAATCGACGCAAAGGCCAGATCGACATGCGGGGTGTAATGCATCACCAGTACAACGCCTGTGACAATTTGCATGGCCAGACAGAAGGTCAGAACAATGCCCCAAATCCACATCCAGTTCAAATTCTTTGGAGTGGGGATCATCAATGTGTCATACAAAAGTCCGATGATTGGCAGACGCGAATTGATCGCTTTTGTCGCCTTGGACTTTGGTTCGTAATGATCGTGTGGAATGCCGCCCATTATGCGTTCTCCTTGCCGATAACCAGTTCTGTTTCCCCGTCGAAACGGGCCACTGGAACCAATAGGTTTTCAGGTGCTGGGCCTTTGCGAATTCGGCCAGCTGTATCGTAATGCGATCCGTGACAGGGACAGAACCAACCGCCAAATTCACCGGCGCCATCGCCCAAGGGCACGCAACCCAAGTGGGTGCAAACGCCCAGCATTACCAACCACTCGCCGTTTTCGTCGAGCGCGCGGTTTTCATCGGTCGCAGGAAGATCTGGTTTGTTATCATTGCGGTCATTGCCGTCAATCAGATCGCCCATATCAACGGCCCGAGCCACGTCAATTTCGTTCTGTGTGCGACGGCGAATGAAGACTGGTTTGCCTTGCCACAGAACGGTGATTTGTGTACCCGGTTCGACATCGGCTACATCGACGCGGATCGCGGCCAGGGCCAAAACATCCGCTGACGGGTTCATCTGGTTGACCAAAGGCCAAACCGCCGCGCCCGCTGCTACTGCGCCTGCACCTGCCGTCGCGTAGTAGAGAAAATCTCTACGGGTGCCTTCGTGTTCATCTGTATGCGCCACGAGGTTCCTCCAAGTTAAATGCCAGTCAGGACTGGCCCAAAGACTCGGACCCCGCAAAAGCAGGGTCGCTCGATGCGGTTCCTAGCTCAGGGACAGCGCCGCGTCCAGCGGACATTCGGGCGCAGTCTGCAAGGTGCAAATTTGCCGCATTTTTGTAACATTTGCACTTTGCCCCCGGGTAGCGGCTAGGTCTATCCGTCGAGATGAGTCTCCTGGAAGCTAGGGCGTTTTGAGAAATCAGCAAACCAAGCTGCAAGCGCGTCATGTCCTTGCCGCCAATTGCGTGCGTCGTGGCGCAGATCTAGATAACCCAGCGCGCAAGAAATGCTGATATGCGCCATAGTGAGTGGGCCGTTCAACAGGTCCATCCATTGGCTTTGCAAGGCATCGCAACCGCCCATGACTTTGTACCATTGGGCATCGTTCCATTCGGAGCTGACCTTTTCTTGCGGACGCAAGCGCAGCTCATAGGACATACTCACCGCACTATCCATCATCGAGTCGCCCGTAGCCTCAACGGTGAGCACATCCCAAAGCTTGGCCTCTGGATACATGCCAGCTGCGGCTTTTGCGTCCAAATAGCGTGTGATAACGCGGCTGTCATAGAGCGCAGGCCCATCGGCACGAATCAAAGAGGGAATTCGCCCGGTTGGATTGGCGGCCTTGGCCTGTTCATTGACTTGAAAGGGGGAGGTCGCAATGCTGACCTCTTCTACATCTTTGTGCTGGTTGGTTTCGCGCAACAACACCCGAACTTTTCGTGCAAAGGGAGAGGCTTCGGCCATAATCAGTTTCATTTCATTCACCTTTTAAAGGGAGGTTATCCGTTGAGCGGCTGAGCGTTTGCTCAACTGCGGCGCAAAAGATCTGCTGGCTTTACCGCCTGGCCCGTGCGCGCTGATTCCAAAGCCGCCTCTGCTAAGGCAAGCGACATCAGCCCATCATAGCCACTGGTGCGAGGGGTCTGCCCTGAATTCAAACAGCTCACGAAATGTTCAATTTCCGCTGCATATGCCGCGATATAACGGGTCATGAAAAAATCGAGCAGCGGCGGACGGGTATAGCCTGTGCCATTGGCGACGGTGACGCGCGACTGATGATGATTGTCAGCCGATACGGAGCCGCCCGATCCATGCACCTCGATGCGTTGATCATACCCAAAGGTGGCGCGGCGCGAGTTGCTGATGGTGCATTGTTTGCCGCTGGCCGTGCGCAAAATAGCATTTGCACTGTCAAAATCGCCGCGATTGCCAATTTCAGGATCGGTGAGCACAGAGCCTGCCGCCTGCACCGTTTCGACCTCCTCGCCGAGCATCCAGCGCGCCACATCAAAATCATGGATCATCATATCTCTAAAGATGCCGCCCGAGTGTTCGATATACTCGTAGGGTGGAGCGCCAGGATCGCGGCTGATCAATGTGACCATCTCGACCTCGCCAATTTGGCTGGCATCGATTGCAGCGCGCAGAGCTTGAAAGTCTGGATCAAAGCGTCTTTGAAATCCAACCATCAAAGTGGTTTTTGTCTCATCCACAACCTTCAGGCAGGCCTTGACGCGCGCCAGATCCAAATCGACTGGTTTTTCACAAAAAATTGCTTTGCCCGCCCGGGCAAAATCCTCGATCAAATCTGCATGGGTGTCGGTCGGGGTGCAGATGATCACCGCATCAATATCAGCCGAATCCTTGATTTGCTCAATCGTACGGATGTCGCAGCCATAGGTGTTGCGCAACGCTTCTGCGGCTGCGGGCATAGGATCGGCAACCGCGACCAACTCTGCGCTGGGCACCGATGATACGGCTCGGGCATGAACCTGGCCAATGCGCCCTGCGCCTAAGAGACCGATTTTTGTCATCATTTTTTCCTTCAAGTCCTGCGCAGGAATAGGCCTGCGAGATGTCTTGCGAATTGATACGCGGTTGTGGCGCTCATTCAAGCCCAGACTGGCGCATAACGGGCAAAGCTGCATTTTATCCGCCGAAGTGGCGCTCTGAAATCGCGCTGACTTGTAGGGCCGCCGATTGCTGGTTAGCAAGGGAGCAGAAAAGGACATAGAATGAAAAAATCTTTGGGCGACCTTGGTCAACAATTGCTGGAAGCGGCGAAACGCGCCGGGGCGGATGCCTGCGATGCTATGGTGGTTGATGGGGTATCGCACTCCATTGAAGTGCGCGGAGGCGCGCTTGAGCAAGCCGAGCGCGCAGAGGGGATTGATATCGGATTGCGGGTCATGCTGGGCGCACGCCAAGCCTGTGTTTCGGCCTCCGATATCAGCGCGGAGGCCATAGAGCTTATGGCTCAGCGCGCTGTTGAAATGGCACGTCATGCGCCGGATGATGCTTACTTGCGTCAGGCCAGCGCTGACCAGCTGGCCCGTGATTGGGACGTGGAGGCTCTGGAGCTGTCCGATCCAGCCGAGGAGCCATCGGCCGCACAATTGCAGGCGACGGCGCTTGAAGCGGAGGCGGCAGCCCGAGAGGTTTCGGGCGTAATGCAATGCCAATCGGCAGGGGCGGCCTTTGGCGCGCGGCGCATTCACCTGTGCATGTCGAATGGATTTAGCGGGGGTTTTGCGCGCACAGATCACGGGTTTTCCTGTGTCGCCATTGCGGGCATGGGCTCAGATATGGAACGCGATTATGATGGCGATTCTCGGATTTTTCGCGCAGATTTGCGTGCGGCCTCTGAGGTTGGTCGCTGTGCCGGTGAACGGGCCGTGGCGCGCCAAGGCGCGCGCAAACCCCCTACGGGCGTATACCCGGTTCTTTACGACGAGCGTATTTCCAGTGGTTTGATTGGGCATCTTCTTGCTGCGAGCAATGGATCTGCCGTAGCGCGCGGCGCAAGTTGGCTGCAACATGACATGCACAGCTTGGTTTTGCCGCAGGGGACCTCGTTGCTGGAAAACCCATATCGCAAACGCACCGCTGGCTCGCGCCCTTTTGATGGGGAAGGCTTGCCAGTTGCGGCGCGAGCGATTGTGGCAGACGGGATCTTACAAGAATGGACGCTTGATTTGTCCACGGCCGCGCAATTGGGGCTGCAAAGCACTGGGTCCGCTATGCGTGGCCCCTCTGGGCCGCCCGCGCCGGGGGTGGGAAATGTAACGCTGACGCCAGGCCCGCAAAGTCGAGAAGATTTGATCCGCGACATGGGCACGGGCCTTTTGTTGACCTCTTTGATCGGCGCGTCCATTAATGCCACGACTGGAGATTACTCGCGTGGCGCTTCGGGTTTTTGGGTGGAAAATGGTGAGATTGCCTACCCGGTCAATGAATGCACCATCGCGGGAAATTTGCGGGAGATGCTGCAAAATATTGTTCCTGCCAATGATGGGCGGGCGCATCTGTCGCGGGTTGTGCCATCCGTATTGGTTCCATCAATGGCTATTGCTGGTGAATGATCTTGAACTCATAAGCCAAGCGGCCCGTGCTGCCGGGGATATAGCCATGGGATTTTTTCAAAAAGATCCTGAGATATGGGACAAATCTGACAATGCAGGCCCGGTGACAGAGGCGGATCTCGCGGTTGATAAAATGCTGTCTGCGGCCTTGTGCTTGGAACGCCCCGAATATGGCTGGCTGTCTGAGGAAACTGAAGATGGTGCAGAAAGATTGCACAAAGAACAGGTGTTTATTGTTGATCCGATAGATGGCACCCGGGCGTTTATTGCTGGGACCGAACATTGGTCGCATTCTTTGGCCGTCGCCAAAGCTGGGCAAATTCAAGCGGCGGCGGTCTATCTGCCGGTGTTGGACATGATGTTTAGTGCAAGTTTGGGTGCAGGCGCCTTTCTGAACGGGATGCCTATTTCTGTGTCGCCGCGCGCCGAGACCCAAGGGGCGGATATATTATCTGCCAAATCAAATTTTGACCCTGAATTTTGGCCCGGCGGTTTCCCGGATTTAAAACGCAGTTTTCGCTCTTCTCTGGCCTATCGTTTGTGCTTGGTGGCCAATGGAGCCTTCGACGGCATGCTGACGTTACGGCCGACATGGGAATGGGATGTCGCGGCTGGCAGTTTGATTGTGCATGAGGCGGGAGGGTTGGCCACAGATCAAACTGGCGCGGCGCCGCTTTTTAACAGCGTAGCGGCACAGTTGAACGGAATGGTGGCGAGCAATCGAGATATTCATGCGGGCCTTATGGCGGGTCTAACCTAGGGGCGGATATGACGACAAAGGCCAGAACAGACTGCCCGCTCGTATGGGCTCACGCGACTACACCGGCTGCGGTGGATGCAATTCGTGAGGTGTTGATGCGCGCGCAATTGAGCGATCCAACGCTCTCTTACGTCCTGTCGGCCCCAGACTCGGAGGATGCTTTTGCACCGGATGTGGTGTTATTGGATGAGTCGGATGCTCAGGCGGGTTTGGCTTGGATGTCGGAGACCTCGCCTGATTTGTGTATTTGGGCGCAGGCCAGCGTTGCCTCTGCATTGTTTGGGTTAAACCATCGCCGTTCCATCCCGACGCTCTTAATCAACGCAGAAACCCGACCTCTGTGGAGCCGCACCTGGCTTTGGCGCAAGACAATCGCGCGGCAGACTTTGAAACCTGTATTCTATGCTTTTGTCACCTCAAGCGAGTCTACGGGAAGCCTCAGAAATCTTGGCTTGCCCGCTCGGAATATTGAGGTTTTGGGACCACTTCTTGGCGGTGTCGTGGCGCCGGGCTGTGATGAGGGAGAACGGGACCGTATTGGTGAAATTTTGGCGGGGCGGCCTGTATGGTTTGCGCATCGGGTGCCCAATCAGGAAATGCGCGTCGTGATCGATGCCTTTATGCAAGCTCAGCGTAAGGCGCATCGCATGTTGCTGATTTTGGATTTGCTCGATCCGGCATGCACCGAAGATTGCTTGGCTCTTTGTGCTGAGTTGGGATTGACCGCACATGCGCGGGCTGAAGAGGGTGAGCCAGAAACGCGGACGCAAGTCTTTCTCGCGGAAACGGGTGAAGACACGGGCCTTTGGTATCGGCTGGCGGCGCTTGCGTATATGGGCGGCAGTCTGACGAGCGGCGATGTACCCAATCCGATGGTTGCGGCCGCTCTTGGGAGCGCGGTTGTGCACGGGTCCGAAATTGGCCAAAATCAACATGCCTATAATCGCTTGCG
>JAKMFM010000179.1 GCA_022425445.1 Planktomarina sp. | reverse complement strand
ATGCGGCTCTTGACCGCATCACCGCCTCTGTTCCGCTCGATATGCTGCAACTTCATGGCACGGAAAGCCCGGAGCGCGTGGCGGCCGTGAAAGCCCGTTACGGCTTGCCGGTGATGAAGGCCCTGGGAATAGCATCGCGTGACGATGTGGCCCGCGCGCAACTTTACTCGGGCGTGGCCGATCAACTGCTTTTGGATGCCAAACCGGCGCAGTGTGAAGCGTTGCCTGGTGGCAATGGCTTGTCTTTCGACTGGCGGTTGCTTGAGGGCGAAAACTGGTCCGTACCTTGGATGCTGGCCGGTGGTCTGACACCTGACAATGTGGCCGAGGCCGTACGATGCTGCGCTGCGCAGCAAGTCGATGTCAGTTCGGGCATTGAAACGGCGCCCGGCCAAAAAAGCGCCGCGCTGATGACGAAATTTGTCTCTGAAGCCAATAGCTAAAGCGTTGGAAAAATGCGACCGGCTCTTTACCTTATAGGGGCAGGGCGCTACCTCTTGTCTGAGACGCGCAAGGGAGAAAACTATGGCCGACGATCTGCTCAACAGCTTTACTACAGGACCGGATGAACAGGGCCGTTTTGGCGATTTTGGGGGGCGGTTTGTCTCAGAAACTTTAATGCCGCTGATCTTGGATCTCGAACAGCAATATGAATTTGCCAAGACCGATGACAGCTTTTGGGAAGAGATGAATGATCTGTGGACCAATTATGTTGGCCGGCCGAGCCCATTATACTATGCGGAGCGTTTGACCGAGCATTTGGGTGGTGCGAAGATCTATCTGAAACGAGATGAGCTCAACCACACCGGTGCGCATAAAATTAACAATGTCTTGGGCCAGATTATCTTGGCCCGCCGCATGGGAAAAAGCCGGATTATCGCCGAAACCGGTGCGGGTCAGCATGGGGTGGCCACTGCGACGGTCTGTGCCAAATTTGGTTTGAAATGTGTGGTCTATATGGGTGCGCATGACGTTGAGCGCCAAGCGCCAAATGTGTTTCGCATGAAGCTTTTGGGCGCAGAAGTGATGCCAGTCACCTCCGGGCGCGGCACATTGAAAGACGCGATGAATGACGCGCTGCGCGACTGGGTGACCAATGTGGAAGATACCTTCTACTGCATTGGCACGGTGGCAGGCCCCCACCCCTATCCCGCGATGGTACGAGATTTCCAAGCCATTATCGGCAAAGAAGCGCGCGCGCAGATGCTGCAGCAGGAAGGCCGCCTGCCGGATACATTGATTGCCGCCATCGGCGGCGGCTCCAATGCCATGGGGCTGTTTTATCCCTTCCTCGATGACAGTTCGGTGGGAATCATCGGCGTCGAAGCCGGGGGTAAAGGCGTGAACGCCAAGATGGAGCATTGCGCTTCGCTGACTGGCGGGCGCCCCGGTGTGCTGCATGGCAATCGCACCTATCTACTGCAGGACGATGATGGGCAAATCTTGGAAGGGTTCTCGATTTCAGCGGGGCTTGATTACCCCGGGATTGGTCCGGAACATGCGTGGCTTCACGATATTGGCCGGGCGGAATATGTCTCGATCACGGATGTGGAAGCGCTGGAAGCCTTTCAGCTGTGCTGTGAACTTGAGGGCATCATTCCAGCTTTGGAGCCAAGCCACGCTTTGGCCCATGTCATGAAAATCGCGCCTGACTTGCCAGCCGATCACTTAATTTGCATGAATATGTGCGGACGCGGAGACAAAGATATCTTTACCGTGGCGGCCGCTCTAGGAATTGCGATGAACACTGGGGCCTAGCATCAGGTTTCTTCTCGAGTTCTATTTGGGCGTTGCATAGAGCCGAAGGATTTCGATCGGAACAATGTCCAAAGCCTTTTGATGGGTCGACTCGAGCTGCACCTGTGGTGCGCAACCTTCGTCATGGGCTTGCAAGAAACGGCTGGCGCAGAGGCACCAGCGGTCGCCGGCCTTCAGGCCCGCAAAGCCAAATTCTGGCCGCGGGGTACTTAAGTCATTTCCGATGTATTTTGAAAACGCGAGAAACTCAGCGGTCATCACCGAGCAAACTGTGTGGCTGCCCGTGTCTTGGGCACAGGTATTACAAGACCCATCGCGGAAAAAACCAGTCAAAGGCTCCTGCGAGCAAGGCGCGAGGGGCAGGCCAACAACATTAATTTCGATATCTTTTTGCATGTCAGTGCCCCAGCTGTGGTGCCGCCCAAGTGATCCAACGGCCGTGAAAATCCATTCTCCCTAACTCTATCCGCTTTTGGTCGAGCCACAAGTCTAACCGCATGCCAGAGCCGGGCGAGGTCCCGTCCGCCTCAATACGCAGCCACGCCAGGGGTGACTTGGACGCCGCGCCGCGTGTCGCAATCAATTCGGCTATGTAATTCTTTTCTTCCTTTGAAAAATATTGCCAAGCCACCGTCGAATAGATCAAGTGGCAGCCGGTCCAAGGCTGGGCGAAACGTTGGCGCAAAAACTCAATAGCACTGGACTTTTGCGGCAGGGGTGGATTGTGAAAGATGGCCGCATCGGTGCGCGCGAGTCTTTCAGGTTGATCGGGCCATATATAGGAGCGCAGACGTAGAAGATCTTGC
>JAKMFM010000079.1 GCA_022425445.1 Planktomarina sp. | reverse complement strand
GACGAATGTCCTGATGATCGTCCGGTAATTTTTTCGGCGCATGGGGTGCCAAAATCTGTTCCAAGCGCCGCGCAGGCGCGCAACATGATCTATGTCGATGCCACCTGTCCTTTGGTCAGCAAAGTTCACATCGAAGCGGAACGTCACAGTGAGAACGGTCTTCAAATGATCATGATTGGCCATGCGGGTCATCCCGAAACGGTCGGCACCATGGGACAATTGCCAGATGGCGAAGTTCTTTTGGTCGAAACAGAAGCGGATGTTGAAACTGTCGCCGTACGCGACCCCGAGCGGCTGGCTTACATTACCCAAACCACCCTTTCGATCGATGATACAGCTGGGGTTGTCACGGCACTAAAACGCCGCTTTCCCAATATCGTGGGCCCGCACAAAGAAGATATTTGCTACGCCACCACAAATCGCCAAGAGGCTGTCAAAGCCATTGCGCCGCTCTGCGATGCGCTTTTGGTGGTTGGGGCGCCCAATTCGTCCAATTCCAAGCGTTTGGTCGAAGTGGCCTCACGCGCAGGATGCAGCTATGCGCAATTGGTGCAGTGCGCGAAAGACATCGATTGGCGCGCTTTAGATGGGATCAACACCATCGGCATCACCGCCGGCGCCTCTGCGCCAGATGTCTTGATCCGAGAGGTGATCGACGCCTTCTCGGATCATTACTCAGTTACTATCGAAACGGTAGAGACGGCAAAAGAGAACGTGAGCTTCAAAGTGCCGCGCGTCCTGCGGGAGGTGGGATAGCCGTCCCATGACTGATGCGCAAACCCTCGCCGTCTATGACGTAAAGATTGACGATTACCTTCGCTTGACCCAAGCGCCGCCCAGCAAATCTCTCTTGGCCTTCATCAAAGCCATTCCAGAAGGTGGGCGGGTTTTGGATTTGGGCTGTGGCCCCGGTTTCGCCGCTGCGGAAATGGCGCGCCATGGCTGCAATGTAGAGGCGATTGACGGCAGCGCAGAGATGGTTGCCGCCGCCAGCAAACACCCTGGCGTGATCGCCCGGCAAGCCACATTTGATGATTTACCAGCACAGGCCACATACTATGGTATTTATGCGAATTTCTCGCTGCTGCATGCCAAGCGCGCCGATTTCAACCGCCATATTCAAGCCTGCCACGCTGCGCTGCTTCCTGGGGGCATCTTTCACCTTGCGATGAAACTTGGAGCCGGCGCGAGGCGCGATGCGCTTGGGCGCTTTTACACCTATTACACTGCCGAGGAGCTGAAGCATATTTTAACGCAAAACGGCTTCACCCTGACTTTCGAACGCGAGGGCACGGAAAAAGGGCTCGCTGGAGATGTGGAACCCTTCATCATGCTGGCCGCCCATGCATGATCTCATTGCCTATACAGATGGGGCCTGCAGCGGCAATCCCGGCCCAGGTGGCTGGGGTGTAGTCATGCAAGCCAAAGTGGGCGACAGGGTGACGAAAGAGCGCCAACTTAAAGGCGGAGCCAAAGAGACCACCAACAACCGCATGGAGCTCATGGCGGCGATCTCTGCCCTTGAAGCACTGTCGCGGCGCTCGGCAATCACAATCGTCACCGACAGCGTTTACGTCAAAGATGGCGTGACCAAATGGATTTTCGGTTGGAAAAAAAATGGCTGGAAAACCGCCGCGAAAAAGCCAGTCAAGAATGAAGATCTCTGGAAACAACTGGATACAGCACAATCCCGGCACCAGGTCACTTGGGAATGGGTCAAAGGCCATGCAGGGCATCCGGAAAACGAATTGGCCGATGAATTGGCCCGCGCCGGCATGGCGCCTTTCAGGGATTGAGCGCGCTGAATAGAGAGAATACCATGGATAAGAAACGAAAGCTCACCTCTATATTTGAAGTTTCTGGATCAGTTCTAGCAATGGTCTACGCCTTGCTGATTGCCTCGAATACAGGCAATGAAATCCTTGGGTTCTCGCTGCTGCTCATATCAGCCAGCCTCTTTGCAGCCTGGGCTGTCATCGATCATCGCTGGACCTTTTTGCTGCTTCAGGCCTTCTACGCCGGTTCTGCCATCATCGGCCTGATCCGCTGGGCTTAGTCGAGCTGTTCGGGCAGCACGTGGCCCTGTAGAAACTCGGCGGCGGTTTGTGCTGTTTTGCCTGCCAGTTGCACCCGGTTGATGATAACTGAGCCCTGACCGCAGGCCACTTCAAACCCTTCCAGCACCTGCCCTGGCGCTCCAGAGCGTTGGCTCACCTGAGACGCTAGAAGTTTCATCCGCTGCCCCCCCAGTTCACACCAGGCACCTGGAAAGGGCGAAAGCGCGCGAATTTGCCGATCCACCTCAAGCGCCGGCCGCGTCCATTCGATACGCGCCTCGGATTTATCAATTTTCTGCGCATAGCAAATGCCGACCTCAGATTGCGCTTTAGGCGGATGATTTGGCAAATCGGCCAATACATCCACAATCGCAGCAGCGCCCAGCGCCGACAGTCGGTCATGCAGCTCGGCCGTGGTCTCTTGCGCCGCAATATCAAGCGCGCGGCGCAAGCGCACCGGCCCGGTGTCCAAGCCCGCATCCATCTGCATAATACACACGCCCGTTTGAGCATCCCCGGCCATAATGGCCCGATGGATTGGCGCAGCACCGCGCCAGCGCGGCAGCAAGCTGGCGTGAATATTCAAACATCCAAAGCGCGGTGTTTCCAAAAGCGCTTGCGGCAGGATCAGCCCATAAGCCACCACCACAGCGATATCAGCATCGAGAGCCACGAAGTCGGTCAGGTCCGCCGGATCACGGAAATTTATGGGCGTAAGAACCGTCCAACCTTGGCTCTCAGCATAGGCCAGTACAGGAGACGGGCGGCGTTTCTGGCCCCGCCCAGATTTGCGCGGTGGCTGGCTGTAGACGCAGACGATCTCATGCCCCGCTTCAGCCAAGGCCCGCAAAGCGGCGACCGAAAAGTCAGGGGTGCCCATAAAGACTACGCGCATAGTTTACGTGCCTTTTTGATCAGCATGTCCCGCTTGAGTTTGGAGAGATTGTCAAAATACATCCGCCCATTCAGGTGGTCGACCTGATGAAGCATCGAGCGGGCCCAGAGGCCAACCAGATCCTTTTCCTGCCGAGCGCCGGCTTCGTCCATATAACGCACGGTCACGCCGCGTGGACGTTCGATCTGCGCCGACACATAGGGCAGATTAGGGCTGGCCTCTTCCCCCAACTCTAGCTTAGCCGACACATGCAATATTTCAGGGTTGGCCATGCGCAAAACCTCTCCGCGCGCCGAGGAGGCATCGACCACTGCCAACCGCAAACCAATGCCAAATTGCGGCGCGGCCAGGCCGACACCTGGAATCGCTTCCATCACTGAGATCATATCGTTCCAGATATCTTCAATTTCCGGGGTAATTTTCACGACCGGGTCGGCAGGCCGTCGCAAACAAGGGTGCGGCCAAGGCACAATGCGTCGGCTCATGACCGAGCCTGCTCACGTTTGAGTTTCTGCATCTTGCGGGTGATGAGTTGGCGGCGTATCGGCTTGAGGTAATCGATGAACAGTTTGCCATTGAGATGATCCAGCTCATGCTGGGCACAAGTCGCCCAAAGCCCATCAAACCTTTGTGCGTGGGTTTTCCCGTCCAGACCCAACCATTGCATGTCGATCTCTGCTGGCCGTTCTACCTCACCATATTGCTCTGGAATAGACAGGCATCCCTCTTCATATGTGCTCAACGCCTCAGAGGCCCAGGTGATGCAGGGGTTCAAAAGAACCATGGGTGCCGCTGCGGCCCCTTCCTCTTTGACACAATCCATAACGAACAGCCGGCTCATCACGCCGATTTGTGGCGCGGCCAATCCGATGCCCGGTGCATCATACATGGTTTCAAGCATATCCTCGGCCAAACGCTCAATCGCGGGCGTCACCTCAGAAATTGGCATAGCCAGCTTTTTCAGGCGCGGATCGGGATGGATTATGATCGGACGTATGGTCATGGCGGTGTGATAAGCAATGCGAACCCGCAGTGCAATTGCCGCATCACAGATTCTTATGACAATTTACGCATCAGACATGGCCCAGCGCTTGATCTTTATCCTTTTCACAGTAGTTTGGGGCGTAAATTTTAGGATAGTACATGACCTTCGATATCCAGATTGATCGCCGCAACACCCACTCTTCCAAATGGGATATGATGGAGCCGCTCTATGGGGTTTCGCCCGATGATGGTTTGGCCATGTGGGTGGCCGATATGGATTTTCGACCGCCACAAGCGGTGGCAGACAGTTTGACCAAGCTGACCGATCACGGGATCTACGGCTATTTTGGCGATGACAGTGAATATCTCGATGCTGTGGCCTGGTGGATGAAAAACCGTCACGGCTGGGAGGTGCCTCGCGGCGGCCTTTTCACCACCCATGGGCTGGTGAATGGCACCGCGCTTTGCGTGGATACATTCACACAGCCAGGTGATGGCGTGGTTCTGTTCACCCCGGTTTATCATGCCTTTGCCAAAGTGATCCGGGCCAATGACCGCGAGGTGATCGAATTGCCATTGGCGCAAAACAATGGCCGATATGAGATGGATTTCGACAGCTATGATGTGTCCCTGCCCTCGCACGCGAAAATGGTCATCCTCTGCTCGCCGCATAATCCAGGCGGGCGCGTGTGGAGCCGCGCAGAATTGCAACAGGTGGCAGACTTTTGCGTCAGACATGATTTGCTTTTGGTCAGTGATGAAATTCACCACGATCTGACCTTTGGCGTGAAACACACGCCCATGGCGCTGATTGACGGAATTTCAGATCGCTTGATTATGATGACTGCGGCCAGTAAGACCTTCAATATCGCGGGGGGCCATTCTGGCAATGTCATCATTGAGGACCTAGATTTGCGCGCCCGTTTTGCCAAACGCATGCAGGCGCTCGGATTGTCGCCGAATTCCTTTGGCCTGCATATGATCACCGCCGCTTATTCGCCGGAAGGGGCGCAATGGGTGGACGATTTACTGGCCTATCTCGATGAAAATCGCAAAATTTTTGACGCTGGCATCAATGCCATTCCCGGTTTGAAATCTATGCCTCTTGAGGCCACCTACCTGGCTTGGGTGGATGTCTCTGGAACGGGCATGCCTTTGGAGGAAGCCATCGACCGGGTGCAAAAACGAGCCAAAATCGCCGTCAACCACGGGCCAACCTTCGGCAAAGGTGGAGAAAGCTTCTTGCGCTTTAACATCGGCACGCAACGCGCAAATGTCGAGCGCGCGGTTTCGGCGATGCAAGATGCTTTTTCGGATCTCCAATAACCGACTGACGGATTAACTGCGGCCGATCAAGGCCACAGGCTTGTTGGCATCACGCTCGAAGTCCAAGGGCGCGCTGTCAACGGCGGGAGTGTTGCGCTTAAACTCATAACGCATTTCATCGCCCTCTTCTTCAGAGGCGACGATCAAACATTGATACAGATGGCGGCTACCGTCGTAGAGATCCACGAGACCGCGCAACTGCGGCGCATCTTGCAGGTCCACTGAAAAGCCGCTGTCCCAATATTTCAGAACCGTAAAAATCTCGGAGCCCGCCTGCACCCGCAATCGGCTCTTCTTTCGCAGCGCCTGTTTGCGTGCGGCTTCCAAACCCTCCGCCACTTCTCTCGGCAAAAATGTTGTCATTTTAACATCTCCTTATCTACCAGCCTGCGCGGGAAAACCACGACGGTCAAGGCAGTCGCTAAAATATGAAGCTTTTTTGAAGGCGCTTAAGCTGCCGGTGTTTTGCGATTGCGCAGCACATGCTCCATATCTGGATGATAGAGCGCAGAATCAACAAAATCTTGCTGCTCCTTCAGTGCTGGCCCCACCAGGATCAAGGCGGTTCGAGTAATTTTCGCATCCCGCACTTTCTTGCGAATATCGCTGAGGGTGCCTCGGAGGATGATCTGATCGGGCCAACTGGCTCGATACGCGACCACGACCGGGCAATCTGCTCCATAATGCGGGATTAAAACCCGTTCAATCTCACGCATATTGCGAATCGCCAGGTGAATGGCGAGCGTTGCGCCAGAGATGGCGAAATTCTCAAGCGTCTCCCCGGCAGGCATGGAGGTGGACTTCATCGACATACGCGTCAACACAATCGACTGGGCAATTTCAGGGATAGTGAGCTCTTGTCCCAAGGCGGCCGCAACAGCGGTATAGGCGGGGACGCCGGGAATAATCTCGTAGTCAATTCCATCGGCGCGCAGACGGCGGATTTGCTCGGCAATCGCGCCATAGAGCGACGGATCTCCCGAATGCACCCGAGCCACATCCTGCCCAATGGCATGGGCGGCCTGAATTTCCGCATGGGTCTCATCTAATGTCATCGGCGCCGTATCCAGAACCCGCGCATCTTTGGGTGCGCAGGCCACAACCTGCTCGGGCACCAAAGACCCAGCATAAAGGCACACAGGGCATGCGCCAATGATCCGCGCCGCTTTTAGGGTCAAAAGTTCAGGATCCCCTGGCCCCGCTCCGATGAAAAAGACTGTCATTTGCCGTTTCCTTCTTTCATGGGAGCCAAATCCCCGTCAATTTTACGCGCATAGCCGCGCGGGGTAAACATACGAGGCCCTTCGCCCAGCTGCGCCAAGCGCGAATTGGACGACCCAATCAGGACCACTGTCAGCATATCCACCTCATCCACCTGCAAATCCTCCAGACGGCGATAGCGAATATGCTCCTCAGGCCGCCCCAATGAGCTGGCCAGCATCACTGGCGTATCGGCCGGGCGGTATTGCAACAATATCTCGCGCGCCTCTGATAAAAGCGTGCGCCGAGTTTTGGAGACGGGATTATAGAAGGCGATGACAAAATCTCCCTCGGCAGCCGCTTGCAGACGGCGCAAAATATCCGCGCGCGGCGTGAGCAGATCTGACAAAGATATCGTACAAAAATCATGCCCCAAAGGCGCCCCAGCGCGTGCAGCCGCCCCTTGCAGAGCAGAGACCCCGGGCGAGCACACCACATCTACACGGCGGGCGGCATCGCTCACACCCATTTGATCAGCGGGACGGTCCAGCAATTCAAACACCAATGCGCCCATGGCATAAATGCCCGCATCCCCTGAGCAGACCAAGGCGACATTCTTGCCAAGGCCGGCCTGTTCCAGCGCATAGCGACAGCGCGCCTCTTCGCCGCCCAAGGGGAAGTCTGAGCGTTCCTTGCCTGCGGCCAGCTGGCCCAGCAAATCGATGTAGAGCCCATAGCCGACCAACTCCTGCGCGTCGGCAATTAAGCGCGACACCTCCGGTGTGCGCCACGCCGCCTGGCCCGGCCCAATCCCCACAACCGACAGACGACCACGCGCGGCGCCGCGTAAATCTGTTAATGGCCGATCGGTCAAACCCAGCGCCACTGTCGCATTCGCGGTCTTGCGCTTTTGCAACCACAATTCGCCATCAGAGCCAAGCTGCGCCAAAGCGGCGCCCTCTGATACGCCGTGACAGCCAACCTCGGCGAATACCACGTCAGACGGCGTGGCCAAACGCGGGGCTTCTGCCTCAAGCTCTTCGGCGGAAAAAAGCCGCAACGGCACGTTCAAGTGTTGGGCCAGTTCCAAAATCGCAGGCTCATCCGCTTTGAGTGAAATCGTATTGATCGAATGCACCGCCGCGTCACAGACCCCCGCCTCATTCAAAGCTGTGCGCACCAATTCAGCCAATTCCTCTGGCGGGCAATTGCGTGCACAGCCAACGCCGACGGTCACGCGCTTCGGCGCAAAATGCAGGTGGTGGGCGCCCAAATCGCTTTGCTGCATCATATCACAGCTCAACCTCACTGCGTCACCGGCCGGCATATCTGCCAACCACGTCGCTTGTGCGGCCTCAGATCCCGCGAGCGCCGCTCCTCCGCCAGATAACAGTGCCGCCATTGCGCCCTTTGCATCTTGCGGATTGGCCAAAGCCCAACCCTCAGGTGGTTCATCCAAAGACACACCTAAAGACACATCCCCGGCCGTGGTCACAGCTGCCGTGCCGCCCAACGCCTCGGCAATGTTACGGGCCAAACGGTTGGCCCCACGATGCCCGCCCAAAAGCGGCACAACGACTGATCCATCATCTGCCACGGAGACTACAGGTGGCTCTTGCGTTTTATCGATCAGCAGGGGGGCCACAGCACGGATCAAAATCCCACTGGCACAGACCCCAACAATTGGAACCCCCGCCGCGAAGAGATCCCGCGCATGGTCCAAAGCATTGTCAAAAAAAACATCGGCCTGTAGCACGCGACCTGTTCGACCGTGCAGCGGCGCGTCCAGCGCGCGGGAGATCGTCTGAGCCACCGCAAGACCGGAGGCATTCAGCGCTAAAACAACAGGGGTTAGAGCCATGGATCAGCGCCTTTCGTTAAGATAATCATCGAAAAATAGGGGGCTTTTTCGGGCGCCTCAGCCAAAGGGCAGACCAATTCATCCGGCAGGCTGGCCCGCTCGATATAGCTGGCTTGTCCGGTCAAGCCCAATTGCTCAATCACCGCGCGAATTTTGGGCAAATGCCGCCCCACCTTCATGATTACAACACTCTCTGCCCCCTCGATCCGGGCGTGCAATTCTTCTGCTGGCAAGGGTCCTGGCAAAACGGTCAAGCGCTCGTTGCGCGCCGCCAGAGGCATGCCCGCCCTTGCCGCGCAGGCCGTAATTGAGGTCACGCCCGGCACAACAACCACCTGATAGTCGGTGGCAAGCCGCGCGTAGAGATACATAAAGCTGCCATAAAAAAACGGATCGCCCTCGCAGAGGCAGATCACGTCATCACCGCGATCCAAACGCGCCGCGATGCTCTTTGCGCCAATGTCATAGGCCGACTGCGCCGGGGCACGCTCGACCGTCATCGGCACATCCATGACAATTTCTTTGGCCTCGGGTGAAATGAGATCGGCGGCAATCGACCTAGCAAAACTCTCCCCGCCGGCCAAACTCGGATAAGCGATCACCTTTGCATCAGAGATGAGGCGGCTCGATTTAACAGTCATCAATTCCGGGTCACCAGGGCCAAGCCCGACACCATATAAAATTCCACTCATCGCTTAATCAAACTCCATTGGGTCACTGGCATGAAGGGACGCCAGCCACGATAAGGCCCGACCGGTTCAGCGCGATTCACCGAAAGACGCACCAATTCCCCACCATGTTTGGCATGTAGGGCCATCAAGACAGTTTCGCTTTCTAAGGTCACCGCATTGGCCACAAACCGCCCAAGGGGTTTGAGCGCCTGCCACGCTGTTTCAAACACCGCCTCACTCAAACCGCCGCCAATGAAGATTGCATCAGGGGCCGCCAGTTCGTTCAGCGCATCTGGAGCCGCACCTTCGATCAGTTGCATCGTGGGCGTGCCGAGGGCCAGTGCATTTTGACCGGCCATCGCGCGCCGATCTGCGCGCGGTTCAATGCCAATGGCCTGCGCGTAGCGGGCGGCGCGCATCCATTCCACAGCCACCGAACCACAGCCCGTGCCAACATCCCACAATAGCGCGCCACGCATTGGCATCAGCTTGGCGATGGTGACCGCCCGCACCTCACGTTTTGTCATAGTGCCATCATGTTCAAAAAGCTCATCAGGCAGGCCCGGGACACGCGGCAAAAGTGCGGCGTCAGCCGCCGCCACACAGTCAACGGCCAAGGTGTTAAACGGCGGCACCTCATGGGACCAACTCTCCGCCAGCCCGTCAAAGCGCTGTTCTCTCTCCCCCCCCATAGCAGCCAAAACCGTCATCTTTGAGCTGCCAAAGCCGCGCTCGGTCAAGAATTTTGCGATTTGCCCGGGTGTTTGCGCGCCCGTGGTCAATATCAACAAGCGTTGGTCGGGTTGAATGAACGCAATCATTTGTTCAACCGGCCGGCCATGCACGGTCAGCGTTTCCACATCTGCCATTGACCACCCCATCCGCGCAGAAGCCAACTGAAAGGCACTGAGCTGCGGATGGTAGGTGATTTCACTCGGATCGATTTCACGGCCAATTCCGGCCCCCACGGAGAACCAAAGAGGATCACCCGTGGCCAAAACCACGACCCGCTTGCCACGCAACCCCTGCAATGTTGAGATCAACGCATCAAATGGACTGGGCCAGCTCAAACGCTCCGCAGAGGTGATGCCAGCCAAGTGGTGATGGCGATCGCCGCCAATAATGACCTGCGCAGACTGCACAACAGCGCGGGCCGCAGGCAGCAAGCCCTCCAGCC
This sequence comes from Planktomarina sp., assembly GCA_022425445.1. Taxonomy (GTDB): domain Bacteria; phylum Pseudomonadota; class Alphaproteobacteria; order Rhodobacterales; family Rhodobacteraceae; genus Planktomarina. The sequence continues at coordinate 2,486 of JAKMFM010000079.1, read as the reverse complement.
CATCCTCGCCTATACCCACGATGTGCAGCCAAGCGCTCATGAAGCCAGCTCCGGCAGGCCAGCAGACAATGCGTTGACCGCAGCAGAGGCAATCGCAGATCCGCCCCGCCGGCCACGCAAAGCCACAAAATCACACCCACGCGGGTTTGCCGCCAGCTCTGCTTTGGATTCTGCCGCCCCCACAAAACCAACAGGAAACCCTAGGATTACGGCTGGTTTTGGTGCGCCTTGATCGAGAAGCTCGAGCAGATGAAACAAAGCCGTAGGCGCATTTCCAATCGCCACAACGGCGCCGCCGAGATGATCTGCCCAGAGCTCAACCGCCGCCGCGGAGCGCGTGTTGCCAATGCGTTCGGCCAAAGCCGGCACGGAGGGGTCGTTTAATGTAACCATCACCTGATTTTCAGCCGGCAGATAGCGCCGGATGATCCCTGCCCCCACCATTTCGCAATCACAAAGGATCGTGGCGCCCGCCGCCAGAGCCGCCGCACCTGTGCGAAAGGCCTGTTCCGAGAAGGCCAAACGATCCGCAATTTCAACCATGCCGCAGGCATGAATGATCCGCGTCGCCAATTTATCAAGCCCGTGAGGAAAACGTACCAAATCTGCCTCCCGCGCGACCGTGGCGAAGCTTTCAGCATATATGGCCTTTGGGTCTTTCTCATAAGGGCGCATGCGCAGGGCCTTCGATTGTTTCAAATGGGCGCGCCCATCGAGTTTGTTTACGTCTTCGGTGACTTGCGCGCGCTTTGAGGCCCATGCGGATGATCCGCATGGGGATATTCCGCATGCACATGTTCATGGCTGTGTCCATGCCCGTGGTCGTGGCTATGGTCATGGCTGTGGCCGTGATGATGATCGTGCCCTTTGGCCTGTTTCTCCAATCGGCACAGACCTGTGCAGAAGCTGTCACAGAGCTTGCAATCCTCAACATTCGAGCCGGGCGCTGAGGCGCCTTGTCCTTCTACATGGTGATGATGCGATTCCTGAACCGCACCCACTTCAGCCTCAAATCCCAAAACCTGCGTACGATATTTGCACATGGCACAATTTGGTGGTGGAATTTCGCCAACTTGCTCGGTGATCCGTTCTGCAAAGGTCGCCAGCACTTGTTCATGGTCGTTCAAGTACCCAGCTTTTACAAATTGAATATCGGCGCGTTCTGCAGCAACTTGATCGGTGAAGCCGTAAATTCGATCGATCAATATGCCGGAAAAGAGGAAATAAGGGAACACAACAATCCGCTTATAACCAAGCCTGCTTGCATGCTGCAGGCAGGGTTCAACCAAGGGAAACGTCACACCCGAATAGCCAACTTCACACCAGCCAAAGCCAAGCCCTTCGTGCAACATACGCGCAATTTTTGCCACATTGCCATTGGCATCAGGGTCAGATGCACCGCGCCCAATCACCACAAGGCAAGTCTCATGCATCTGGACCTCCCCATGGGCCGCATTGGCCGCCGCGATCGCCTCTTGCACCCGGCCGCCGGCCGCGGCGATCATCTTAGGATCCACGCCCAATTCTCGGCCATAGCTGACCTCGATCCCATGCTTGGCCGCATAGGTATTCAGCACGGTCGGAATATCATTCTTGGAGTGCATCGCGGCAAAGAGCATACCGGGAACGGCCAAAATTTTATCACATCCCTGGGCGCGGAGCCGATCCAACCCATCCCGAATTACAGGATTGGCAAATTCTAAATAGCCGTATTCAACTGCCCATTCCGGCGGCAGATAGGCAGGCAACTTTTCCGCCAGTACGCTAAATTGATCCACGGCCGCTTGGCTGCGTGATCCGTGACCACAAATCATGACACCAATTTTGCTCATCTCACGCCTCCTGCGGTTCGGGCTCTTCACCCTCACTGCCTTGTTCTTGAGAGCCTTTCAGTGCGCCGACGGCCCCGGCTGCAATCGCCGCTGCGATGGCGGCGGCAATGATCCAATGGTCATGGCCAACCATGGCCTCCACATGCCCCAAATGCGCCCAAGCCGGCGCAGGCAAAAGACAGGCTATAAATAACAGACACCGAGTCATATCTTGGTCCTTTAATCATTTAGGTCAAAGGCACCGCCGCACATCGGTTGTGCGGCTTTATCCGACGATCACGGTCTGCATCCCCAGTTTGGGTCAACCCAGCACCATGCTCCGCTCCGGTCCTTCGACGTCGTCTACCCCCTGCTATGCCATTGCAGCGCTGGGGGCAAATGGATTCCCGACCGCACCGCACCCGCCAGCGACGTTTTGTGGCACCCGGCCACAGTGCTCCCAAGTCCAAAAAATCCGAGTGCACCCCTCAAAACAGGTTTAATCATCTTGACGAACAATATTCTGAAACAGTGCCACCGCATGCAACTGGTAAAATTTTTTTCATCATGTTGAGATAAGTAAATCTGAAATGACCATGCAATTGGCCATTGAAAGTTGCGTTATAAGATTCTGTTTGAACCGATTTGATTCTTACCCAAAGATGAACAAGCGGA
>JAKMFM010000169.1 GCA_022425445.1 Planktomarina sp. | reverse complement strand
GTTTGGCGTGACCGGGTCACAGACGTGGTGATTTCCGGACCAGTTGGTGTGGCGCAATTGGCTCTATTTGCCGATGAATTCGTCACGCGGCTCTTCGCCGTTGGCGTGACCCGCACAACCATTCGCGGCGTGGCTGCGGCCTCAACCATTGTGGAAGTCGACAGTTTGTCACTTATTCGTCATGACGTGAGCATGGCGCAGATCGCCAGTGCCATTGCCGAGGAAGCCGAGGCAGATCCCGCCGGGGATGTGGCCGGAAGCGCGCGTATTCGCACAGGCATCGCCAAGCGCAGTGCGCGCGATATCCGGCAGATTGTTTTGCGCTCCAATGCTGATGGTTCCGCGCTCACCGTGGGAGATGTGGCGCGGGTGACGGAAGAGGGGGTTGATCGAGATCGCGCCTATTTCGTGGGTGATGCCTCGGCCATTTCCATCCGCATTGATCGCTCTGATCAGGGGGATGCGATTGAAATTCAAGAGCAGGTGCAAACCACCGCTGCGGCGATGGTTGAGTCCTTGCCTCCGGATGTGAAGATCGACTTGATCCGCACGCGATCAGAGGCGATTTCAGCGCGGCTGGCCATGCTGTTGGAGAATGGCCTGCAGGGGCTGGGGCTTGTGCTTTTGCTGCTATTTTTGTTTTTGAATGTGCGCACGGCCTTTTGGGTGGCGGCGGGAATCCCGGCGGCCATGGCGGCGGCTTTGGCGCTGATGTATCTGTCGGGGTTGACGATCAATATGATCTCGCTCTTCGCTTTGATTATTACCCTTGGGATTGTGGTCGATGATGCCATTGTTGTGGGAGAACACGCGGATTTCCGCGCGCGGGTTCTGGGCGAAAGCCCCGTTGTCGCAGCAGAAAATGCCGCAAAGCGCATGTTCACCCCGGTCTTTTCAGCGACGCTGACCACGGTCATTGCCTTTTTCGGTTTGGTGGCGATTGGCGGGCGATTTGGTGATTTGATTGCCGATATTCCTTTTACTGTCATTGTGGTTTTGATTGCCTCTCTGGCGGAATGCTTTTTGGTTTTGCCCCATCACATGGCGCATTCAATTTCCAAGAACGCGCGAGTCCGGTGGTATGACATGCCGTCATATTTCACGAATTACTTGCTGGATCGGTTCAAATATTACCTGTTCCGCCCTTTCATCCGATTTGTCATTTGGGCGCGATACCCGGTCTTTGCGGCTGTGGTGGTAGCCTTGGCCAGTCAAGCGGTGCTGTTCATCAATGGGGATGTCCAGTGGCGGTTTTTCAATGCGCCAGAGCGCGGCTCGGTGACGGGTAATTTCGCGATGGCGCCCGGGGCCACGCGAGAAGATTCCTTAGAGCAAATGCGCGCGTTTCAAACGGCTGTAGAAGTCGTTGGCAGACAATACGAAGAAAAATATGGCCGCAATCCGGTGGATTTCTCCATGGCCGAGATTGGCGGCAATACTGGCCGTGCTCTGGCCGGAGCAGATACCAAAGATGCCGATCAATTGGGCTCGATTGCCGTTGAGTTGATTGATGCGGATGTGCGATCTTATTCGTCCTTTGCCTTTGTCGCGGATTTGCAAGATGCGGTGATCCGGCACCCCCGGGTAGAGACGATTAGTTTCCGAGGCTGGCGATCTGGCCCGGGCGGTGATGCGTTGGATGTGCAATTTTCCGGCGCTGATGCGCGCCGACTTAAAGCCGCCTCTGAGGCCTTGCAAACCGCGCTGGCGCGATACCCAGAAGTGTCAGCGGTTGAGGATACCCTCTCCTACGACAAAGAAGAATTGGTGTTGGAGTTGACTCCACAGGGCCAATCTTTGGGGCTCACCATCGATGCTTTGGGACGGGTATTGCGCAATCGTCTCAACGGTATTGAGGCGGCAAGCTTTCCCGATGGGCCGCGCTCTGCCACCATTCGTGTGGAGCTGCCGGCCGGTGAGCTGACGGCTGATTTTACCGATCGCATGCTGATCCGCACTCCGAATGGGGGCTATGTGCCACTGGCAGATATTGTCAGCGTACAACAGCGCACTGGCTTTTCGACGGTTCGCCGTGAAAATGGCATCCAGGTGATTTCGGTGACAGGCGATATTTCCGAGGATGATCCGGCCCGCGCTCAAGCGATTGTCGCGGAATTAAAAGAGACGGTTTTGCCAAAAATTGCTGAGGAAACTCAAGTTGCCTTTACGCTGGCTGGATTGGCAGAACAGGAAGACGATTTTCGCAACGACGCCACTCGGGGTTTGGTTTTAACCTTGGCCGGGATTTTCATGACTTTGGCTTGGATTTTCTCCAGCTGGACACGTCCCTTGGTGGTGATGGCTATTATTCCTTTCGGCTTGATTGGCACGATTTATGGCCATTGGTGGTACGACATCCCGCTCTCACTGTTTTCTGTCGTGGGGCTGATTGGTATGGTGGGGATTATTATCAACGACTCCATTGTTTTGGTGACGACAATTGATGAATATTCCAAAGAACGGGGTCTGTTCCCGGCGATTGTTGATGGGGTAACAGATCGGTTGAGGCCGGTGTTGCTGACGACACTGACCACGGTCCTCGGTCTGTCCCCTTTGCTGTATGAAACTTCGTCACAAGCGCAATTTCTCAAGCCAACGGTGATAACGCTGGTCTTTGGGCTTGGGTTTGGGGTGATCTTAGTCTTAATCGTGGTGCCCGCTTTGATGGCTATGCAAGCGGATGTGGGCGCGCAAGTGGCGAGCGTTAAACGTGCCCTGCGCGGCCTCTGGCGCGGCCGCGGACCGCGGTTGCCCGTTGCTGCGGCGGTCATCAGCCTGGCTGCTCTTTTTGGAGCGACCCTTGGGGCGGTGATCGTAAGCGGAGCGGTGCCGCAGTTTTGGATGGGGCTTCCCCTGGCGGCCTATCTGTCACCCTTGCCACTCGGGCTTGTGCTATTTTTGAGTGGGTCGGCGCTGGTTGTGTTGTTGCTTTACGCTGTATCAGCCTTGATTTTTGCCCGGCAGTTGCGGCGCTAGGCGCCCAAGCAGCCTCGATATTCGATCGCTCCATTGGGCGCAAATAGGGTGGTTGTCACCCCGTCGCGCCCAATGGCCATGGGTTGACCTGTGGGGGTCATAATTTGAGCGGTGATGATCAGTCGCCCATCTTGCCGCTCAAGTTTCGGCGTATCGACCCACAGACGCCGGTTGTCCAGTTCGATTGCTGCATGGTCAAAGGCGTGCTCTGCGAATGGCACGATAAGCTCCAGCTTCATGCCATCTTCCGCTGACGAAAACGCACAGGTGAGCTTGCCCGTGCCGGGTTTTGGCACTGCTGCTCGTGCGGTTTCAATGAGACGGTCAACAGGCGCCTGTGCGGGCAATCGCGTGGAAAGATCCAAAGTAACTGGCATGCATAGCTCGCGGCACACACCGATCTCTATACGCCCGATCAAGGTTATGTCGGCGGTGTTGTCCAAGGAGAGTTGCAACGGGAAAATGACCCGAGTGTCATATCCGATGTTGCGGCTCCCCCCCAGCCAAGAAATTTTTGGTGTGGGATAAATCACCTCAACCGTCTGAACACCCTCAGATTGTGAAAAATCAAAGCGCGGCGCAAGGCCACTGTCGCCAGGTTGGCGCCAATAGGTTTTCCATCCCGGCGCCAGATCCAGCTGCAGCGCGGCCATGTGGATCCCATTTGCCATACGCCACCCTGGCCGCAACTTGGCCTGTATAATCTCGTCGAGATCCTGCGCGAGCGCGGGTGAAGTCAGGCAAAATGCGCAGAGGACTGATGTTATGATGCTGTGCGTGGCGTGTTTCATGGGACTCCTTCTAACTCCTTTGGATAAAAATACGAACTCACTTTTTATTGTTCTTGCCCATCTTTGTAAGTGGTTGTCTTGACCGCCAGGCGGCGCAATTTGGCGCAGGTCGCCATGATGCAAAAAAATCTCGATGACGGCACTTGTTGTTTTGCACTTTCCTATTCATGGTCTTTTCATGATGGACGTGCAGACGACTCTTGTAGGAAAGCTCTTGGTGGCCATGCCGGGCATGGGCGATCCGAGATTTGAGCATTCTGTCGTTTATATCAGCGCCCATTCTGAGGACGGCGCGATGGGCCTTATTGTGAATAAAGCCAATGCGGCCTTGGATCTAAAAGCGCTTCTTGGACACCTCGATATCCCCTTTGGCGCGGCAACACCGGAGGTTGCGGTGCATTTTGGCGGACCGGTCGAGCCCTCGCGCGGGTTTTTGCTTCATTCCGCAGACTATATTGGCGATCCTGATACCTTGCGGATTGACGAACGTTTTGCGGTCACGGCCACAGTGGATGCGATCAAAGATTTGTCACGGGGTTTGGGGCCGAAGACAAGTTTGCTGGCGCTGGGGTATGCGGGCTGGGCGGCGGGGCAGCTGGAGGCCGAAATTCGCGCCAACGGTTGGTTGATTTGCGACGCGGAGTTCGACTTGGTTTTTAACCCAGATAATGATGCCAAATGGGCAGCGGCTCTGACCTCAATCGGGGTCGATCCAACCTTGTTGTCGGGGCAAGCAGGCCGGGCCTGACGCGGCGTTTCGGGCGATAGCTATTTCCTTGTACCAGCGGCTTGGGTATGACGCTTCTAATCGATTGCCCCATCCTCGGAGTTCCTAATGCCCTATCAAGCCCCTGTCAGCGAATATCAGTTCATTTTCGACCAAGTGGTGCCCTTGGCACCGGTGGTTGCGAATGCCTGCTTTTCTGAAGCGACGCAGGATTTGACAGATGCGGTTTTGAGCGAATGTGGCAAGATGTGCGATACGGTGATGGCGCCGCTGCAAAGGCCAGGTGATTTGCACCCTGCCAGATTGGAAAACGGCGTTGTGCGTACCCCTCCGGGCTTTGCCGATGGCTATGCTGCGATCGCCGAAAGTGGTTGGGTGGGTATTTCCGCCGCGCCTGAGCACGGCGGCATGGGCCTGCCAATGGCTTTGAACACAGCGATGCATGATATGATGTGTGGCGCCTGTATCTCTCTCAATCTCTGTCCGCTTCTGTCGCAGGGGCAAATTGAAGCGTTGGAACACCACGCCAATGCCGAAATTCAGGCCCTGTATTTGCCAAAACTGATTTCTGGTGAATGGACCGGAACAATGAACCTGACAGAGCCCCATGCCGGCTCCGATGTTGGCGCATTGAGCACAAAGGCCGAGCCGCAAGCCGATGGCAGCTATATAATTGCGGGTCAGAAAATCTTCATCACTTGGGGAGAACATGATGTGGCGGAAAATATCTGCCATTTGGTTTTGGCCCGGCTTCCGGGTGCCAAGCCCGGACCCAAAGGGATCAGCCTATTTTTGGTGCCAAAATTTATCCCCAATGCCGATGGCAGTCTTGGCGCGCGCAACGATCTGCGCTGCGTCAGCTTGGAGCATAAGCTGGGCATTCACGGCAGTCCGACCGCTGTCATGGAGTTTTCTGGCGCAACCGGTTGGCTTGTGGGCGAAGAACACAACGGCATGGCCTGCATGTTTACGATGATGAATAACGCCCGATTGGCCGTAGGGATGCAAGGCGTGGGAGTGGCTGAGGGCGCCTACCAACATGCGCTGGCCTATGCGATGGATCGCAAGCAGGGGCGTTCGCCCATTGCTGATGGAACTGGAACCATTATTGATCACGCCGATGTGCGGCGGATGCTGGCGCAGATGAAAGCCGATATTTTTGCGGCGCGCTCCATTGGAGTGGCCTGCGCAATTGCGATCGATATGGCCAAGGCCACAGGCGATGCCGATTGGCAGGCACGCGCGGCGTTTTTGACACCCATTGCCAAATCCTTTGGCAGCGACACAGGCGTTGCAGTGGCCGATCTTGGGGTGCAAATTCACGGTGGCATGGGTTTTGTTGAGGAAACCGCAGCCGCACAATATCTGCGCGACGCGCGGATTACCCCGATTTATGAAGGCACCAACGGCATTCAATCGATGGATCTTGTCGCGCGCAAGATGATGGATGGGGGCGCCGCGGCCTTTGCCTTACTGGATGATATGGCTGCATTGGCCTCCGCCTCCAGCAGCGATCTGGGCAAAGCGGTTTTGGCCGCAATTGCGCAATTGCGCTCCACCACTCAATGGGTGGTATCTCAGGAGCTCAATGAGCGGTTTGCGGGCTCGGTGGCCTATCAAAAAGCCTTTGCTCGGGTGTTAGGTGGGTATTTTCATCTAGTGGCCTCTATGTCTGGGCAATCCAAGCGGCAACGCTTGGCGCGGTTCTACATCAACAGCCTTTTGCCGGAGGCCGCCTCCTTATGTGCTCAGGCGCAGGCGGGCGCTGCAGATCTTTATGCGCTTGAGCTTGATGATTTTGCCGCGTAACCCCAGCCCATGACAACGATAAGATACCCTTGGGAAACGCCCCCTGAAAATGGCGAGATGATCGAAATCGCTGAAGGGGTGCATTGGTTGCGTCTGCCTCTGCCGATGAAGTTGGATCATGTGAACATCTATGTGCTTGATGACGGTGACGGGTGGACCTTGATTGATACGGGGATGAAAACGCGCCGTGCGCAGGCAATGTGGCAAGCGGTGCTCGAGGGGCCCTTGCGTGGCAAGCCGGTCAAGCGGGTGGTGGCGACGCATCACCACCCTGACCACATTGGTTTTCACGGTTGGTTCGTTGAAGAATTTGGCGCTGAATATGTCTCTACGCAGGTGGCCTATCTTACGGGGCGTATACTGACGTTAGATGTTCAGGAGCGCTATACACCCGGCCAGATTGCCTTCTACCGCCGCGCTGGGATGCGGTCGGATTTACTCGCCGCTCGGCAAGATGAACGCCCATTTAATTTTTCCGATATGGTCCATCCCATTCCGATTGGCTTTACCCGCATTGACGAGGGTGACGTAATTGAAATGGGCGGGCGCCGTTGGGATGTTCGCGTCGATCATGGGCATGCGCCTGATCATGCGACATTCTGGAGCCAGGATGATCATTTGGTGCTCTGCGGCGATCAGGTGATCCCTTCGATCAGCTCAAATATTGGGGTCTACCCCACTGAGCCGGATGCGAACCCTTTGGCAGACTGGCTGCGCAGCTGCGCGCGCTTGCAAAACTTTGCGCGCGCGGATCACTTGGCGCTGCCCGGTCATAAGTTGCCCTTTATCGGCATGCCCCTGCGGCTGCGGCAATTGGAAGAAAATCACCATGGCGCTTTGACACGATTGCGCGCCGATTTGAAAATCCCAAAAACCGCAGGAGAGGTCATGATGGCGGTTTTCAAGCGTCAAATTGGTGATGGGGAATATGGGCTTGGTCTCGTCGAGGCTTTGGCCCATTGCAACTACCTTTGGCATGCTGGTGAGGTGACCCGCAGCTTGCACCAAGATGGCGCCTATCGCTGGGTGATGAGTTAGCAGCGGCTGACGCGCGCTTTTTTGCCGCTGGGCGGGTCTGCACGCGTGACAAATGCCACTTTGAGGGCTAGGGAGTGCGAAACACAAAACGGAGTTGTCGCTATGGCCGACCAAAAACACGAACACGGCACCATGAGTACGGAAGTACAAGAAAAGACTTTTGCGGGTTTTATGAGCCTCGTATCCAAAAGTACAGTTGTGATCCTCGTGGCCTTGGTGCTTTTGTATCTCATCAACGGTTAACTTGATTAGACAGGCTGCACTGATCTGGGCGCTTATGTGCCTTGTGGGGTGCAGCGCGGTCTCCAAGAGGGATCCCGTAGGTGACGCCGATCTGCCGCGTTATCGGCATCCCGGCGGCGCAACCGTGACATTGATCACAGTGCTGAGCACGCGAGACGGCAGCGGTGTGCATTCTGCTTTGATCGTCAATGGAGATCAGAGGGTCATTTTTGATCCGGCGGGAAGTCTGTCACATGTGAGTTTGGCAGAGCGCGGCGATGTAATATATGGCGCCAACCCAGCGATTGTAGACAGTTATATCGACTACCACACCCGCAACACCCATGACACCGTGGCGCAAACGCGAGATGTCACCGATGCGGTGGCAACAGATCTTCTGGCGCGGGTGATGCAGCACGGGCCTGTGATGCAATCGTTCTGCGCGCAGAGTGTCAGCGCGTTGTTGCGCTCCACTGCGGGCTTCGAGGGCATTCGCCCGACTTTTTTCCCTAAGACCCTGATGGAGAGTTTTTCCGCCCAACCGGGTTTGCGAACGGTGCGATTTTCTCAGCCAGAGGACAGGGATCAACGCACATATTTTTATGCTTGGATAGGTCAGAAGCCAAAGTTTAACATTGAATAAAGCGTAACGCTGCCGGCGGCGATGGCAAGCAAGAGATTGCCTCTCCAAACGCCCACCAACAGCGTGACCAGCGCGGCCAAAAAACGTGGCAGATTAAATGCCCCGTCGGTGGCTTGCGGCATGAAAACAAGGGGTGCGATGATCCCGGGCAACACGGCCACCAGTGTGTAGCGAAGATGGCGTGTGATCCATTTGGGCAGCTCTGCGTTGCCGATGATACCCAAAAACGAAAAGCGCAGGAGCCAAGAGCCAAAGGCGAGCCCGGCAATCGCAAACCAAAGCTCTGCGGTTGAAATGCTCATGGTGTCTGCCTCATACGTCGCTCCATTTCGGCGCCCAAGAGCAGGGCGACCAATGCTGAAATGATTAAGCCCAGCCCATAGGGCACGGGCGCAAGGAGCAGCGAGAGCGTCGCTGCGGTGAAAGCGGCACTCACATGCGGCAAGCTGCGCAGCGCTGGAGCCACTAAGGCGATAAAGGCGATAGGCATGGCAAAATCCAAGGCCAGCCAATCGGGAATTTGCGCGCCCAGCCAGGCGCCAAAACCAGTGCCTACAACCCAGATCACCGCCACCAAGCTGGTGGCGCCGAAATAAAAGCTCAATTTGCGTGAGAGGCTCATATCTGGTTCATTTTGAAACTTCTGATCGGCAAGGGCAAAGCTGTGGTCTAAAATGGCATAGGCCACGAAGGCACGGGTCCAGAAGGGGGCGGAACCCAAATGTGTGGCCAGCGTGGCCGAATAGAGCGCCATACGCAGATTGACCGCTAGTCCGACAATAATCACGATCAAAACGGGTGCTTGGTCTTGCATCAAAGACAAAGCGCTGAATTGCGCGGCGCCAGCGATTACAGCCATGGAAAAGGCCGTTGCAGTCAAAATATCCAGGCCGGATTCGGCGGCCAAGACACCAAACACAATCCCATAGGGGGCAACGACAACGCAAAATGGCAAAGCGCCCCAGAGCCCCGCCCAAAAGTCATGTCTGGAAGATTGCATACGCTTGACCTATCTGCCCGGGGTGTCATTGTATGCGCTGTATAGGAGATTTACATGACCCAAGCCAAGCTCTGTTTGATTGCTCCAAACCCTCAGGAAAAAGGGTTAACGCGGCAGGTCGCAGGTCTGGACCATCTGGGGGCAGAAATTTCGTTGAATGTGGTTGAGGAGCGACCGCTCACCATATGGCTCAATGGCCAAGAAATTGTAACGGCCATGACGATAGGTGACTACCCCGAGTATCTTGCGCAGGGGTTTTTGAGCAATCAAGGCATGCTGACCAAAGAGGAGATCGTTCGTTCGGTTGATTTTGATGCGGAGTTGGAAGCCGTGGTGGTGCGCACCAATAGGCCAACTAATTATGAGGCCAAACTTCAGAAAAAGACCCGCACGTCTGGCTGTGCTGTGGGAACTGTTTTTGGCGATATAATGGAGGGGATCGAGGGGCTTCGGCTGCCACCAGCGCAGCTCAAAACCTCCTGGCTTTATAGCCTGTCGCGCCAGATCAACCAAATGCCAAGCCTTTATCTCAGCGCGGGCGCGATCCATGGCACCGTGCTTTGCCTGCGCGACGAACCCTTGGTCTATATGGAAGACGTGGGACGCCACAATGCGGTGGATAAGGTGGCCGGGTGGATGCGGGCGACGCAAACCTCCGGCGCCGATAAGATCCTTTATACGACCGGGCGCTTGACCTCTGAGATGGTGATCAAATGCGCTTTGATGGGCATTCCAGTTCTGGCCAGCCGGTCCGGGTTCACCGCTTGGGGTGTTGAATTGGCCGAACAGGTCGGCTTGACTTTAATCGGGCGGATGCGCGGGCAAAGGTTTCAATGTTTGTCTGGCCAGGAACGGTTGGTTTTTGATGCTGACCCCTCGATAGAGGAAGAGGATCGCAAACACCGCCGGAAGTCAGCACAATGACCGCGCCTCTTGGGGTGATTTTAGCAGGTGGGCTGGCCAGCCGCATGGGTGGGGGGGATAAGTCGTTGCGCCCTTTGGCTGGGCGACGGGTGATTGACCATGTTTTGGAGCGATTGCGTCCTCAGGTGACTCACATGGCGCTGAACGCCAATGGTGATCCGGCGCGCTTTGCCGCTTTTGATCTGCCGGTGATCGCAGACTCAGTGGCGGAATTTCCGGGGCCTTTGGCTGGGATCTTGGCTGGAATGGATTGGGCCGCCGCCGAGGGCGCCGAGCATATCCTCACAGTGGCCGCGGACACTCCGTTTTTCCCTGCTGATCTTCAGACGCGTCTGGTGGCTGCACGGGATGCGGCTGGGTTGCCGATTGCTTTGGCCGCAACCCCTGGGCCGGATAGGCTGTACCGTCACCCCACATTCGGGCTTTGGCCCGTGGCGCTGCGTGAAGATTTGCGGCGCGCTTTGACGGGCGGGTTGCGCAAAGTGGTTCTGTGGACCGATAAACATGGCTGTGCAGAAGCGCTATTTTCTGTGGATCCCTTTGATCCCTTCTTCAATATCAATCGGCCAGAAGACCTGGCTCAGGCTGAGGCGATGGCATGAATGTATTTGGTGTAACCGGCTGGAAAAATGCCGGCAAAACCGGGTTGATGGAACGATTGGTCGCGGAGTTTTGTCGCCGTGGTTTGCGGGTCTCAACTCTCAAGCATGCCCATCACAGCTTTGATGTGGATCACTCGGGGAAGGACAGCCATCGTCATCGCACGGCTGGTGCCTCTCAAGTTCTGCTGGCCTCAACGGAGCGCTGGGCCCTCATGAACGAGCATCGCGGTGCGCCAGAGCCAAGCTTGGCTATGCTTTTGGCCAAATTGGACCCGGTAGATCTAGTGCTAATCGAAGGCTGGAAACGCGATCAACATCCAAAAGTGGAGGCATGGCGGGCCGCAACGGGCCACCCGCTGATTGCGCCGAATGATCCTACGATTTTGGCTGTCGCCAGTGACACGGCCCTCGAGCTTGACCGCCCGGTGTTTGATCTAAACGACACTGCTGCAGTGGCAGATTTCATTCTGGCGCATTTGGAGATGGTCCGGTGAGCAGCCCATCGAAACTGCGCAACGATTGTTTTGCACTGCCGGCCGGCGTGCACTGGACACCCGTAAGTGAGGCGCTCGACCTGCTTGAGCAGCGCTTGCAGTGCTGCGTTCCTGTGGAGACCTGTGCGGTTGAGGCCAGCGATGGGCGGGTTTTGGCACATGCTGTCGTCGCCGCGAGATCTCATCCGCCTTGTCCTAATTCAGCGGTGGATGGCTATGCTTTTTCTGGTGGACTTGAGGCAGGCGCGCAGAGTTTTGAATTGCGACAGGGGCGCTCTGCTGCTGGCGAGGCCTTTTCAGGTCAGCTCACGCCCGGTCAAGCATTGCGAATTCTCACGGGCGCAGCTCTGCCCGAGGGTGCTGATACGGTGGTCTTGCAAGAAGACGTTGAGATAGAGGGAGGCCGGCTTAAGGTGGTCGGCCCGCTCAGAGCTGGGGCCAATGCGCGCGTGGCTGGCGAAGACATGAAGCAAGGCGTAGAGATTTTTCCAGCAGGTCATCAGCTCAGGCCAGAAGATCTTGGCGTGATGGCGGCTGCGGGTCTTGGCGAAGTCTGTGTGTTCAAGCCGCTTAAAGTGGCGGTGATATCCACGGGTGCAGAACTGCGAGCGTCAGGGCAGGCGGCGCGTGTAGATCAAATTTTTGATGCAAATCGACCCATGTTATGCGCCCTGCTGCGACGCTGGGGCATGGAGGTGGTAGATATTGGAATTGTGCCTGATGAGGCCGCCGCTGTGCGCGCCGCGCTGGACCAGGCTGCAGAGCGCACGGATGTCATCGTGACCTCTGGGGGCGCCAGTGCTGGGGATGAGGATCATATGTCGGCGGTGTTGCACGCGGGCGGCGGCATGGCGCTATGGCGGATTGCCGTGAAGCCGGGGCGCCCTTTGGCTTTGGGCGTTTGGGGCGGCGTGCCAGTTTTTGGCCTGCCGGGCAACCCGGTGGCGGCCTTTGTCTGTACGCTGATTTTCGCCCGCCCTGCGTTGTTGCAAATGGCAGGTGCCGGGTTCCAGATGCCCAAATCGCTGCATTTGCCGGCTGCATTTTCTAAATCGAAAAAAGCGGGACGGCGCGAATATTTGCGGGCGCGCCTGCGTGATGGCGCGGTTGAGGTCTTCGGCTCCGAAGGGTCCGGTCGGGTCTCGGGCCTGTCTTGGGCAGAAGGCTTGGTAGAACTGCCAGATGCAGCGGCCAAAATTTTGCCGGGCCAAACGGTTTGCTTTCTGCCCTACGCCAGTTTTGGCCTGCCGTAATTGCCGCCGGAGTTCCGGTGTGCTGCGTCCCGAGTATTAGATGAATTCGACTTTTAATATTTCATAGGAGCGCGCGCCGCCAGGGGTGCGCACTTCAATGCTATCGCCTTCGTCCTTGCCAATTAAAGCCCGAGCCAATGGCGAGCGCATGTTGAGCTTGCCGCTTTCGATATCCGCCTCAGGCTCGCCCACGACTTGATAAATTTTTTCTTCATCGGTGTCTTCGTCAACCAAAGTCACAGTCGCGCCAAACTTGACCGACCCGAACAGTTTGGCGGGGTCAATGATATCGGCTCGGCCTAGGATGGCTTCAAGCTCTTTGATTCGTCCCTCAATGAACCCCTGCTTCTCGCGCGCAGAGTGATATTCGGCATTCTCTTTCAAATCGCCCAATTCCCGCGCCTCCGCGATCGCCTTGATGATGGTTGGGCGATCCACAGATTTCAATGTCTTCATTTCAGCCTCCAGCTGAACGGCTCCTGATCTGGTTAACGGGATTTTTTCCATTGAAACAACACTCATGATTGAAGGTTGATCTACCTGACCGAAGGCGACGGGGTTTGGCAAGGGGTTAGATTAGGATTGTCATATTTTTTTTGGGGCGCCGCACCAATTGATCGCATTTTAGTCGGTTCGGTCAGGAAGAGCGGCACTTGCTCCGTCCAGCGCCTATGCGAAATGCGAAATATCGTCGCCTTTGGCTCTGGAAAGCCGCGTCACGATTGACCTGTGTTTGAAACGTGGCATAAACCTGTCAGCAAGACTGAAAATTTCGCCCATTTTTTCACGACCTGGGCCGGTAACAAGGAAAGTGACATGTCAGATATTCAACGAGAGACCATGGACTATGACGTGGTGATTGTGGGCGCTGGTCCTTCGGGATTGTCTGCTGCAATCCGCTTGAAGCAGCTGAATGCCGACCTTGAGGTCGTGGTACTGGAAAAAGGCTCAGAAGTCGGTGCGCATATTCTGTCTGGCGCTGTGCTGGATCCCTCGGCACTCAACGCATTGATCCCAGACTGGCAAGCCAAGGGTGCGCCATTGAACACCGAAGTGAATGAAGACAATTTCTATGTCTTTGGAGAGGCGGGGCAAATACGTCTGCCCAATGCGATCATGCCGCCTTTGATGAACAATCACGGAAATTACATCGTTTCGATGGGCAACGTTTGCCGTTGGTTGGCTGAACAGGCCGAAGAACTGGGCGTTGAGATTTTTCCCGGCATGGCCTGTTCTGAACTGCTATTTCATCACGATGGCGCGGTCAAAGGTGTGGTGGCCGGTGAATTTGGTAAGACCGCCGACGGCAGCCCATCGGAGGCTTATGAGCCCGGTATGGAGCTCAATGGCAAATATGTATTCCTGTCTGAAGGCGTCCGAGGTTCGCTTTCAAAGCAGGTCATCGCCAAATATAATTTGGACGCGCAATGCGATGTGCCCAAGTTTGGCCTTGGTATGAAAGAGATTTGGGAAGTGAAGCCGGAAAATCACAACCAAGGCGAAGTGACCCATTCCATGGGCTGGCCGATGGGGTTCAAGCAATCTGGCGGCTCTTTCATGTATCACTTGGAAAACAATCAAGTCTATGTCGGCTTTATAATTGATTTGAATTATAAAAACCCGCATCTCTTCCCCTATATGGAGTTCCAGCGCTTTAAGCATCATCCGCGGATTGCCAAAGTTTTGGAGGGTGGAAAACGGGTGGCCTATGGCGCGCGGGCCGTCACCAAAGGGGGCTTGCAATCTATGCCGCAAGCGGCCTTCCCTGGTGGGGCCATGTTGGGCTGTTCAGTTGGGCTGGTGAACTTGCCGCGTATCAAGGGCAATCACAATGCGATGTATTCCGGCATGGCAGCCGCCGAGGCGGCTTTCGCGGCCATCAGCGCCGGACGCTCCGGTGATGTGCTTGAGAGCTATGATGCCGCCCTGCGCTCCGGGCCTGTGGGCAAAGACCTCAAGACAGTGCGCAATGTGGCCCCGCTTGCGGCGCGCTTTGGACCGTTGGGCGGATTGGCCCTGGGTGGCTTTGATATGTGGTTCCAATCTATCTTCAAATTCAGCCTGTTTGGCACGGTTAAACACGGCAAAACCGATGCGCAATCTACTGGAAAAGCTGCGGATTATGCACCGATCGACTATCCAAAGCCAGATGGGAAATTGTCTTTTGATCGTCTGACCAACGTGAGCTTTGCCATGACAAACCACGAGGAAAACCAGCCGCCACATTTGCATTTGACCAATCCCGACGTGCCGATCTTAGTGAACTTGCCAGACTATGCCGAGCCGGCGCAGCGCTATTGCCCGGCTGGGGTTTATGAGGTGGTGCAAGAAGAGGGGACGGAAGCCCGCTTTGTGGTCAATTTTCAAACTGCGTGCATTGCAAAACCTGTGACATCAAAGATCCAAGTCAAAACATTACATGGGTGACGCCGCAGGGTGGCGATGGGCCGAATTATCCCAATATGTAAACACGTCACTGCGTGATCTTGAGGGCCGCCAGCAAAAAGCTGCGCGGCCCGATTGTTTTTGCCCAAGGCTCAGCCTAAGAATGACTCATCAGGGAGGCCGATTTTGAAACGATCTGCGAAATTTATGTATGGTGTGCTGCTCAGCATGAGCCTTGGGCTCAGCGCAGCGGCGGATCAGGCGTCTGGTCCCTATATTGCGGCGCGCCAAGCGGCGCTTGCGCATGATTACAAACCCGCTTCCGATTATTTCGCCCGTGCTTTGGCACAATCCCCGCGCGACTCCGTGCTGGTATCGCAAACTATGACTGCATTTTTAGCCTCGGGGGATGTGAAAAAAGCCCATGCGTTGGCGCGTCTGTTGGTTGCTGGTGAGGGCAGCTATCCTTTGGCCGAGGTTTTGGTGCTGTCCGAGCATTTCAAGCGCAATAATTATCAGGCGGCGCTGGATCGTCTAGTATCGACAACCGTTGTTGGCAGCGCAATTGATGAATTGCTGAAAGGCTGGGCGCTCGTGGGCTTGGGGCAGATGGCCGAGGCTTTACGTCTCTTTGACGCCGTGGTGCCCGTAGAGGGTATGCGCAGCTTTGCGCTGTATCAGAAAGGTCTCGCCCAGACATTGGCGGGCGATTTCGAAGGTGCAGCGGTAAGTTTCAGTGGCCAAGGGCAGGGCGCACCTGCCTTGAATTACCGCGGAAGTTTGGCCTGGGCACAGATATTGGTGCAGTTGGATCGGCCAGAGGAAGCCTTGACGTTTTTGCGCGATTTTCATGGGTCCGGTGCAGATCACGCGGTCAACAGTCTGATGGCGCAAATTGAGGCGGGCGCATTGGTCGAGTTTGATCTCCTGCGCAGCGCCAGCGAAGGTGCTGGTGAAGTGTTACATCTCTTGGCGCAGGCTTTGCAAAATGGCGAAGGTCAAGAAGGTCTGCTGCTTTACACACGCCTGGCCAGCCATATGGCTCCGCGCAATATGCAAGCGCTGTTGCTGTCAGCTCAGCTGCTTGAACAGCTTGGAAATCCACAGTTGGCAATTGAAACCTATGCGCACGTGCCGCGCAGCCATCCAGCCTATGTAGAGGCAGAATTGGGCCGCGCTCAGGCGTTGCATCTGATCGGCGAGGGTACAACCGCGATTGAGGTTTTGACACAATTGTCTGGACCTTTTGAGAACCTGCGCGCTGTCCACATGACTTTGGGCGATTTTCTGCGCCTAGATGAGCAATATGCGCGGGCGGTGCGCAGCTACGACATGGCGATTGAGCTGATTGATCAACCGGCGCGTGGGCAGTGGTATTTGCATTATGTGCGTGGCACCGCGCATGATCGGCTGGGAGATTGGCCGGCAGCGATGCGTGATTTTGACCGCGCCTTGGAGCTGTCACCCAATCAATTTCAAGTGCTGAACTATGTGGGCTATACTCTGGTAGATCGCGGTGAACAGCTGGGCGAGGCGCTTGAGATGATTCAAAAGGCCGTCGCAGCGCAGCCTGACGCGGGTTACATTATCGACAGTCTTGGATGGGCGCAGTATCGACTTGGATATTACAACGAAGCGGTGGTTCATATGGAGCGCGCTGTAGAGTTGATGGCGACAGATCCAATTGTGAATGATCACCTTGGGGATGTATACTGGGCTGTCGGGCGTAAAACCGAGGCGCAATTCCAATGGCGCCGGGCATTGAGTTTTGCCATCGATTACTCTGGCCCAGAGGCAGTCGATCCAAAACGCATTGAACGCAAGTTAGAGGTGGGCCTCGCGACCGTCTTGGCCGAGGAGGGGGCGCCGCCTCTGAAAGTGGCTGATGGCGATTAGGCGCAGCGCTGCTGCAAAGATCAATCTCTGCCTGCATGTGGTGGGGCAGCGTGCAGATGGGTTGCATGACTTGCAAAGTGCGGTTGCGTTCCTTGATTGCGGTGAATGGGTGGAGCTGCGGAAATCTGATCGTACCCAGCTGAACATCCTTGGCCCAAAAGCGGCAGAGCTTCCCGTGCAGGATGATAATTTGATCCTAAAAGCAGCGGCGCTTTTTCCGAACCGCTGTCAAACCGAGATACGTCTGCATAAAACTATGCCGGTCGCCTCTGGCATTGGTGGGGGAAGTGCCGACGCGGCGGCGACTTTGCACGCGATGGCCGAGCTATGGGATTTTCCGCTGCCCGATGTGGCAGCCCAGGTGGCATTGGGCGCAGATGTGCCTGTTTGCATGGGTCGTAAACCGGTTTTGATGCAGGGAATTGGTGCGCAGATATCCCCATTGGGTGATATTCCGCCTTTGTTTGCCTGTTTGGTTAACCCTGGGCGTGGCTTGTCGACTGCGCGGGTGTTTGAGCAATTGGCATCCAAATCTAACATGCCGCTTGAGCCGCCGCCGCCCGTGGCTACAGAATTTTGTGCTTGGCTGAAACGGCAGCGCAATGATCTGCAAAGGCCAGCTCTGGCGGTGGAGCCTATGATCGGGACTGTTCTTGAGGCTTTGGCCGCACAGGATCCGCTCATGGTGCGCATGTCGGGGTCTGGCGCCACCTGTTTTGCGCTGTTCGAGAGTTTGGCCGCCGCCCAAGACTGTGCCGCGGCCATTCAATCCACACAGCGGGCCTGGTGGGTGGCCAGCGGCGCACTCCTGATCTGACATCCTTTTAGTGATTTTTGCATAACAAAACATTAGTGCAGATAATCCTTGCCCGGTGGTGGGATCTTGGAATGTTGCAGTTTGCAGAGGCATCGCGGTGGCTTCATCACCAAGTGAAGACGCTCACATAGGTAGGCGCGGCTCCGGATTTTTCCGAGTTTCTTGCCAAGACGGGCCAAGCACTGCAAGTGCCAAAATTATCAATACGGCAATAGAGATCGTTATGTGTTTCGTCCGCCAGCCCGCTGCAAGGACATATCATGAGAGCTGCGGCGCTGTCGGAAACCTTGCCAATCTCTTCTGCCCAGCGAGAGCTATAAAGTCTTCATTGCATGAGGATGCGAAACCAAATGAGACATGCATGCTCTAGTTTATGCGGGCCACGACATAATCGCTGAGATCCTTGAGCACGGGCTTCAAAGGGTGATCTGGCAGTTCTTTGAGGGCCATTTTGGCTTGTTCGGCCCAATATAAGGCTTCAGCCCGGGTGGCCTCGAGGGTGCCGTGTCGTGTCATTAGGGCCATGGCGTGGGATAAATCTTCTGCCTCCTGCTGGCCCCTTGCGATACATTTGTGCCAAAAAGCCCGCTCGGTATCATCTGCGGCAGCAATTGCTTTGATCACGGGCAAGGTCAGTTTGCGTTCTCTGAAATCATCCCCGATGTTTTTGCCCGTCGCCGCGCTGCCTTGGTAATCCAATAGGTCATCAACGATTTGAAATGAAATGCCCAGAGCGTCGCCATAGGCCGCAAGGGCCTGAACCGCTTGATCGTCTTTGCCAGCAATCACCGCGCCGACTTCGCAGGCGGCCGCAAACAGCGCGGCGGTTTTTCCCCGGATGACTTTAAAATAGATCTCTTCGCTGGTTGTAATGTCTTGCGCGGCGGTGAGCTGCAGCACCTCGCCTTCGGCAATGGTGGCGGAGGCATTGGCCAATATGTCCAAAACGCGCAGACTTCCAGTTTCCACCATCAGTTGAAAGGAGCGTGAAAACAGATAATCGCCAACCAAAACACTTGATTGATTGTCCCAAAGCAAATTCGCGGTGGGCCTTCCGCGGCGTTGTGCGCTGTCGTCCACCACATCGTCATGCAGCAAAGTCGCGGTATGGATGAATTCCACAGTGGCCGCCAGATGGATGTGATAGGGCCCGGCATAGCCACACATCCGTGCTGTGGCCAAGGTGAGCATTGGCCGCAGGCGTTTGCCCCCGGCTTCAACCAAATGCGCGGTCACCTCAGGTATGCGGGGGGCATGTTCGGAAGCCATGCGCTGGCGGATCAAATGATTGACGGCGGTCAAATCATCGGCCAAGGCCTCTGCCAAGCGATCATTGGGTTTTGATACTGCATCGTCCAAAGACATGTTCGATTTTCCTCAAGGCTCTCGACAAACCGGCACATCAGACCCTATGTGATAGAGCATGAAAGAATTATTACGCACCACCGATCCGACACTTATGGCCTTCGCGCAGATGCTGCTTCGCGGTGAAGACATAGCTTGGTTCGAATTTGACGTAAATACCAGCATTATCGAAGGCAGCATTGGCATTTTGCCGCGCCGTTTGATGGTGGCCGATGCAGATCACTTCGTCGCCACCGCCGTGATGCGCGACAATGACGTAGATTTGGGGCAATAGTGCAGGTCAGCGTCGATGGTTTTTTGGGGGGGCAGCTGCGCTTGGCGCAGCCCAAAATCGGCTATCGCGCGGGCATTGATCCGGTGCTCCTGGCTGCGGCCTGTCCGGCGCAACGCGGGCAAGAGGTATTAGAGCTGGGCTGCGGCGTTGGCGTGGCCAGCCTTTGTTTGGGGCGGCGCGTGCCGGGCCTTGCGCTCCATGGTATCGAGATTTTGCACGACTATGCGCAGATGGCGCGTGAAAACGCCGCTCGAAATGGGCTCGAATTTGACGTGCGTCAAGGAGATGTGTCTGTACGACCAACGCCATTTTATGACCGCAGTTTTCACCACGTTATCATGAATCCTCCCTATTTTGCGGCAGATGCTTCTTCGATATCGCCAGAGGCCGGGCGCGCGTCGGGACGGTCGGAGCAAGTGGCCTTGTCCCATTGGGTAGAAATGGCCGCCAAACGATTGCGCCCCAAAGGATATTTGACTGCCATTCAAAGGGCGGAGCGTTTGCCGGATCTATTGATGGCGCTTGACGGACGTTTGGGGTCCATTGTCGTACAGCCGTTGGCGCCGCGGGCTGGCCGGCCCGCGCATTTGTTTCTCCTGCAGGCGCGAAAATCTGGACGCGCAGCTTTTCAGCTCTTATCGGCGCAGAACCTGCATTCGGGCGCTGAGCATGTTCAGGGACATCCCGATTATGTGCCTGAGGTGTCGGCAATGTTGCGGGACGGCGCGGCATTTTCCTGGCGCGGTTAAGGTTTGAGCAAACTTTTGCGCGTTTACTCAAGTTTAGCGCCCGATGAAAAGCAATAGGTGACAGCGTGTCATGAATATGCTCGGGTGGTGTTATACGCAAATCAAGAGGAGGAACCATGACCTTAAATTCCCGAATCGCCGAGTTGCAACGCAAGCACATGAGCCTAAGTCAGGCCGTGGAGATCGCGCAGAAATCTCCAGCTTCAGATCAGTTTCATGTCGCTGAATTGAAAAAGAAAAAACTTCTCTTGAAGGAAGAAATTTCTCGTTTGTCCGGTGGATCAGGAGCTTAATGGCCGCCACATAGCATGAGAAATAAAAACGGCCACCCCATCGGATGGCCGTTTTGGAAACAGCCGCATGATCGCGGCGATCAGGTCATATATTGTCCGCCATTGGCCGTCATTGTGGAGCCTGTGATGAAGCCCGCATCGTCAGAGGCGAGAAAGACCCCACAGCGTGCGATTTCTGAAGCTTCACCGAGACGACCTGCTGGGATTTGAGCGATGATGCTATCGCGTACTTTTTCTGGCACGGCCATCACCATTTCTGTAGCAATATAGCCTGGGCAAATCGCGTTGACGGTAATGCCTGCCCGCGCACCCTCTTGGGCTAGGGCTTTGGTGAACCCAATGTCGCCCGCTTTGGCGGCGGAATAGTTTGCTTGTGCGAACTGGCCTTTTTGCCCGTTGATAGAGGAAATATTGATAATACGACCAAATTTACGTTCGCGCATACCATTCCAAAGCGGGTGGGTCATGTTGAATACGCCGTCAAGATTGGTGCGCATGACATCATTCCACTGATCGCGTGACATCTTGT
>JAKMFM010000148.1 GCA_022425445.1 Planktomarina sp. | reverse complement strand
GATCGATCATCGCAGCTGTCCTCTAAGTGCTCCGGGCCAGTATTCGGGCTATTGTGTTGAGTGCAAGGGGAATTGGGCCAATTTGAGTGTTGACCGCCTCGGGCTGGCTCTTTACTTAAGGCGCGTGGCGATTTGTTACCGGATTGCGGGCCACGTTAAATAAGCTGCTAAAAGGGTTTGGGATATCACAGAGACCCCGCCTTTTACCGGTGGGTTTTTTTGTGCCTTGAAGGAGGGTCAAATGACACGCGATAAACGTACACTCGCGGTACATGCAGGCACCCGGCGCTCGCAGTTTTCTGAAATGTCTGAAGCCATTTATATGACACAAGGCTTTGCCTATGCCTCTGCGGAAGCTGCTGAGGCGCGGTTTGAGCAGGCCGGAGCAGATGAATTTATCTATGCCAGATATGGCAACCCCACTGTGCGGATGTTTGAGGAACGGATCGCCGCTCTGGAGGGCGCAGAAGATGGCTTTGCCACGGCCAGTGGTATGGCGGCGGTGCATGGAGCATTGGCTGCGATGACGAAAGCGGGCGATCATGTGGTGGCGGCGCGGGCATTGTTCGGGTCTTGTCTTTACGTTTTGGAAGATGTTTTGGCGCGCTTTGGTGTGCAGGTGACCTTAGTGGATGGTGTGGATATGCAAGCCTGGGCGGAGGCGATTACGCCGCAGACAAGACTTGTTTTCTTTGAGAGCATTTCCAACCCAACTCTGGAGGTGATTGACATCGCCCGAGTTTCCGCGCTTGCGCATGCTGTGGGTGCTTACGTTGTAGTAGACAATGTGTTTTCAACCCCTGTCTATTCAAAGGCAATCGAGTTGGGCGTTGATGTGGTGATCTATTCGGCCACCAAACATATCGATGGGCAGGGACGCGGTTTGGGCGGAGTGATTCTGGGGACAAAAGACGTCATTCGCGGTATCATTGAGCCATTTATGAAGCATACCGGCGGCGCAATGAGCCCTTTCAATGCTTGGATGATGGTTAAAAGTTTGGAAACTTTGGAGCTGCGCGTCGGTGCACAAGTTGAGACGGCCAATGCTTTGGCCGAGGCATTGTTGCAGCGTAAAGAACTTGACCGGGTGATTTATCCTGGCTTGAAATCCCATCCGCAGTTTGCGCTGACAGAGGCGCAAATGGGCGCTGGCGGGACGGTAATGGCCTTGGATGTTGGCAGCAAGGTCCGCGCGTTTCGGTTTATGAACGCTCTGGAGATCATCCTTATTTCCAATAACCTAGGGGATTCAAAATCGATTATCACCCATCCCGCGACCACGACGCATCAGCGTTTGCCTCAGGCGCAAAAAGATCTATTGGGCATCACACCGGGGTTGTTGCGCTTGTCGGTAGGGCTTGAGAGCGCTCGGGATCTGGAGGTAGATCTAATGGCGGCGCTGGATGCAGCGGGTAGAGAGGTATAATCGGCGCAAGGCGCTTGAAATTCTTTAAGACAAGCTAATTTTCATTAAAGAAGTTGAAATCTTGCCCGATGATCCCCAGAATACCGGGGGTTAGGCCCGCACCTTTGAAAGGGGAAATTGCCGTGAATATTCACCTTCCATCCATGGATGATGCCGCGTTGAATTTGGCAGACACAGATGAATCTCCAGAGCTCAGCCGTGCTTATGCTCAGGATTTTGTGGCTGACGCTGAATACATCCGCAGCCTGCCTGACCTGCAAAATGGCCCGACTTCGTTGATCCGGGGCGCGCAAAAATTCATTCAACATGTGGGCATTTCCAATTTCCGTCTGCCGATCCGGTTTCAAACACGAAATTCAGATCCTTTGGTGTTGGAGACTTCGGTGACGGGTTCGGTCTCTTTAGATGCGGAAAAAAAGGGCATTAATATGTCGCGCATTATGCGCACATTTTATCGCCAAGCGGAGGAGACATTCAGCTTTGATGTGATGGCGCGCACGCTGGATGACTATAAAGCTGATTTAGAGAGCTTTGATGCGCGTCTGCAAATGCGCCTTTCCTTTCCAATGCAAGTGAAAAGCCTGCGCAGCGGGCTGAGTGGCTTTCAATATTACAATATTGCTTTGGAAGTTGTGGAGCGTGCCGGACAGCGTCACAAAATCATACATTTAGATTACGTTTATTCGTCTACCTGCCCCTGCTCTTTGGAATTGTCTGAGCATGCGCGCCGCCAACGTGGGCAGTTGGCCACGCCGCATTCGCAGCGGTCCGTGGCGCGGATCTCAGTGGTATTGGCAGAGCGGCAGCCGCGCCTTTGGTTTGAAGATTTGGTAGAACTGTGTCGCAAAGCCGTGGCCACGGAGACCCAGGTCATGGTCAAACGAGAAGATGAGCAAGCCTTTGCGGAGTTAAACGCGGCCAATCCCATTTTTGTTGAAGATGCCGCGCGGCTGTTTTGCGAACAATTGCAAGATGACCCGCGCATCGGCGATTTCCGTGTGATTGCCAGCCATCAAGAAAGCCTGCATAGCCATGATGCGATTTCTGTGCTGACAGAAGGGCCAACTTTCGCGCAAACCAGTATGGATCCAAGCACATTTGCCAGCCTCTTTCACGTTGGCTGATCGCTTGACTTGCAGGGCATTCATTGCCATCGCTTAAAGCATGTTTGATGTGCGCCCCGTCTTCAATGTGATCGGTTTGCTGGTGAGTTGTTTGGGACTCACTATGCTGTTTCCCATGGCTTTGGATTTGGATCGCGGCAATGGGCATGCGGGCGTTTTTTTGGAATCTGCCCTGATTACCTGTTTGACCGGCAGTATGATGTATTTGGCGACGCGCCGAGAGGCTGCACGGGGTCTCACTTTACAGCAGACGTTCTTATTGACCTCAGGCGTTTGGCTGGCCCTGCCGGTTTTTGGCGCCTTGCCGTTTGTTTTGGGCGCTACCGACTCAAGCTTTACCGATGCATTTTTTGAGGCCATATCCGGGCTGACCACCACCGGGGCGACGGTAATTTCAGGTTTGGATTATCTGCCGGACGGGCTCTTACTCTGGCGTTCGATTTTGCAATGGTTGGGCGGGATCGGGATTATTGTTGTGGCGATGGTGTTTTTGCCGGAGCTGCGCGTGGGTGGGATGCAAATCTTTAAGTCTGAGGGCTTTGATACCTTCGGTAAAATTTTACCGCGCGCAACGGAAATCGCTGCGCAAGTTGCTTGGCTTTACGTTGGGCTCACGGGGGCCTGTGCGGTGATCTATATCGCAACAGGCATGCGCAGTTTTGATGCGGTGCTGCATGCAATGACCACCATCGCGACGGGTGGGTTTTCAACCTACGACAGCTCGTTTGTGAAATTTGGCGCCTCAACGGAATATGCGGCTGTGGTGTTCATGTGCTTGGCCGCTTTGCCCTTTGTGCGCTATGTGCAACTGATCAATGGGGCACCGGGCTCCTTGTTTCTCGACTCCCAAGTGCGTGTATTCTTTATCGTGCTACTGGTGACTGTTGGGTTTTTGACCCTGGTGTTGTGGCAGGGCCAGCAAATGACGGGTGAATTGGGCTTTCGAAAAGCGCTTTTTAATGTCGTATCGATTACCACGGGCACAGGATATGCCAGCGCTGATTATAGCAGTTGGGGTCCGGTGGCCTTAGTGGTGTTTTTTTATGCTGGGCTGGTGGGGGGATGCGCGGGCTCGACCTCCTGCTCTGTTAAAGTGTTTCGCTATCAACTGTTGGTCTCGGCCATTCATATGCAGTTGCGTAAAATTCACAGTCCTAACGGCATCTTCAACCTGCGGTATCAGGGCCGAATTGTGGGCATGGATGTCATCAATTCTGTGATTTCTTTCTTTGTGATATTTTTCCTTTCACTTGGGGTTTCGGCGATGGCATTGGCGCTCACAGGGCTTGATTTGTTGACAGCATTCTCTGGGGCGGCGGCGGCTTTGGCCAACATTGGGCCAGGTTTGGGAGAGGTGATTGGCCCGTCGGGCAATTATGGCACATTAAGCGATAGCGCCAAATGGATTTTGGCCTTTACAATGTTGCTTGGCCGGTTGGAGCTGCTGGCCGTTTATACCTTATTCACACTGAGATTTTGGAGGAATTAATGCCTGATATAAAACCGCTTGGGGCGCAAATTTCACATATGTTGAAAGATCGTGGTGTGGACACCATTTTTGGAATTCCCGGCGTGCATAATCAGGAAATGTATCGCGGTATAGAGGAGGCGGGCATACGCCATATTTTGGCGCGCCATGAGCAGGGTGCAGGCTTCATGGCGGATGGCTATGCGCGGGCCAGCGGTAAGCCGGGGGTGGCCTATGTCATTACCGGACCGGGTCTTTGCAATATCATGACGGCGATGGGACAGGCTTATTCGGATTCTGTGTCAATGTTGGTGCTGTCGAGCTGTTTGGATGAAACCGTGGCTCGGCGCGGGCAGCTGCATCAAATGTTGGATCAAGAGGGCGCCGCTGGGACCGTTTGCGACTGGTCCTATCAGGCCAATAACGCAGAGGCGGCCTATGATTTGATTGACCGCGCCATGCTCGAGTTTGAAAGCCAGCGTCCGCGCAGCAAGCATATTCAAGTGCCTATTGCACAGTTGGAAGGGCCGGCGGCCCCCGCGCCCCGCCGGCGGACGGGGCTTGCCGAGGGATCGGGAGCCTGCTGTGTGGATCTGCGCCCGCTTGCCGCGGCGCTGTCAGCGGCCTCAAAGCCGCTATTTGTCATCGGCGGCGGGGCGGCGAAAGCGGGCGACGATCTCGCTGCGGTTCTTCAGGCGTGTGGCGCGGCATGTTTTGAAACCTATGCGGGGCGCGGGATTGTGCCTTGGGATTATCCTCTCAATTTCGGGTCGGCTTTGGCCCGGCCCAGCTCGGCGCAAATTGTGGCAGAAGCAGATTGCGTGGTCGCCATTGGAACAGAATTGGCGGAGGTGGACTTATGGCGTGCGCATTTGGGGCACAGCTGTCCGCTCTACCGGATTGATATCGACCCGGAGTGTCTTGCCGATATACAACGCGCGGAGGTGGCGATCTTGGCACGGGCCGAAGAGGCCATGGCCAGCCTCAGGCCATTGGTGGCGCAGTCCTCATCGCAGTGGCAAGCCAGATCGGTGGCGCATCAACGTGGACTTTGGCGGCTTGAAACTGAAGCGGAACGCCCTGGGATTATTGCGATCGTCGAAGCCTTGCATGCCGTTGTTCCTGATGATGTGATGATTTATTCTGACATGACGCAATTTGCTTATGTTGCCAATGAAATTTGGCCGATGACACAGGCCAAACATTGGCACCATCCCTCGGGTTTTGGCACGCTGGGCTATGCGCTGCCGGCTGCCATTGGTGGTGCAGTGGCGCGGCCAGGCAAGCCGACGCTGGCAATCGCGGGGGACTATGGTTTTCAGTATTCGGTGCAAGAGCTGGGCACAGCGGTTGAGCTTGGCCAGCCTTTACCAATTATCTTATGGGACAATGGTAAATTGAAAGAAATTGAAGACAGTATGCGCAGCGCGCAGATTGCGCCTAATGCGGTCCTTGC
>JAKMFM010000071.1 GCA_022425445.1 Planktomarina sp. | reverse complement strand
CAGAGCTTCAATTCGAAAATTTCACCCGAGGAAACCTCAAGGTTGAGCTGTGCCAATCTGATCGCAGTCTGCAGCAGGTCTGGGAATTTCGCAGCGCGATTTTTCGTGGTGACATGCAGGGGCATGATGGTGGTATTTGGGATAGGAATTACTTGAATTCTTGCATTTAATTGATTGATAATGATATATTATTACGGTTTTTTGGGCTCGGAGTATTTCCAAGTGACGCGGCCGCCGTGCACGGGTATTCGGCACAGTTTGTTGATTTGTCGCCGCTCTTTTTATTTGATCGGCCGGTTCTGGAATTGGGGCGTTTTGCGATTGACCCACACAAGGGAAATTCTGATGTTTTTCGCTTAACCCGGGGGCGTGGTTACGCACCTGGTCGATAAAAACCATGTGTCGTTTCTGTTTGGGTGCAGTTCTTTTGCGGGCATGCAGCCGCAAGCACATACCGCGGCCTTTCGCTATCTTTACCGTAACAACCACATTGCACTGGATGGTTGGCGCCCAGTGTTTCACGGCGGCTATCGTTTGGCGCAGGCATTAGGCGATCACCAGGATGATAGGGTGACTGATTTGCGGCCTTTGTTTCGGGCGTATTAGGTTCTTGGCGGCAAAGTAAGCGATCACGCGGCGATTGACCCCGATCTGGGGACCACATTGCTCTTTACTGGGGTGGATGTGGCACAAGTTCCCCAAAAAAGAGCACAGCGTTTGCGGGCAATCCTCGCCGCGCATTGACGCCGCGGCCGTGAGCGCCTAGCTGCAGCCTATGGCACGTGCACCTTTGATCCAACTCTCCGATATATCGCTGACCTTTGGCGGTAACCCCATTTTTTCTGATCTCGGCTTTGTCGTTCAGACAGGCGATCGTCTCTCGTTGGTGGGGCGAAATGGATCGGGTAAATCCACTTTGATGAAGGTTATGGCGGGGTTGGTTGAAGCCGATACCGGGCATCGGGTGATCCCGCCTGGCGTCAGTGTTGGCTATATGGAGCAAGATCCTGACTTATCACAGTTTGATACCCTCGGAGATTTTGCTCTGTCGGCACTTGATGTCTCGGAACACTATAAGGTGGAAATTGCCGCCGAGGGGTTGAAATTTGATCCACATCGTTCGGTTAAAACCGCCTCCGGCGGTGAGCGGCGACGGGCGGCTTTGGCAAAGTTAATGGCCGAAGATCCAGAGCTGATGCTGCTTGATGAGCCCACCAACCATCTTGATATTGAAGCGATTTCCTGGCTAGAGACCACGTTGCGCGAGAGTCGAAACAGTTTTGTTGTGATTTCCCACGACCGGGCCTTTTTGACAGCGTTAACCCGCGCCACCCTGTGGATTGACCGAGGTGCGGTGCGCCGCCTGGAGCAAGGGTTTGGAAGCTTTGAAGCCTGGCGTGACAAAACCTGGGAAGAAGAAGATCAACAGCGGCACAAACTCAATCGCAAAATCAAAGCGGAAGCCCGTTGGGCGGTGGAGGGTATTTCTGCGCGGCGCAAACGCAATCAAGGGCGGGTGCGGGCTTTGGGGGAGTTGCGTGCCGAGCGAGCTGCGCAAATCAACCGGCAATCCACGGCCGCCATGGCATTTGAGTCGGGCCAAAAATCGGGGGCTAAGGTCATTGAGGCGAAAAACTTGGATCTGGCCTTCGGCGAACTGGAGATTTTGAAGGATTTTTCTCTGACAGTTCAGCGCAAAGATCGTGTCGCGCTTGTTGGCCCGAATGGGGTTGGAAAAACCACATTGATCAAAACTCTTTTGGGGGAGCAGGCGCCCGACAGGGGCAGCGTTAAGCTGGGAACCAACTTGCAAATTGCCGTATTTGACCAAGGCCGCACGCGACTGGATCCCAATTTGAGTCTGTGGGAAGCGCTGACCAGCGATCCGACCATGGCGGTCTCGGGCCGTTCTGATCAAATCATGGTCCGGGGCACACCGAAACATGTGGTGGGGTATCTCAAAGATTTCCTATTTGCCGAAGAGCAAATGCGCGCGCCCGTTCGGGCGCTGTCGGGCGGGGAAAAAGCGCGGCTTTTGCTGGCGCGTTTGATGGCACAGGAAAGTAACCTGCTGATTTTAGATGAGCCGACCAATGATCTCGATATTGAAACCCTTGATTTACTTCAGGATGTTTTGGGTGACTATGATGGCACTGTTTTGCTGGTCAGTCACGATCGTGACTTTCTCGATCGTGTTGCCACGACAACAATTGCGTTAGAGCCTGGCGGCAAGGCTACCGTCTATGCAGGTGGCTGGAGTGATTATCAGGCACAAAAACCCAACCTCAGTGGTAAAAAAGCCGGTAAGCAGGCTACAAAGCAAAGCACGACCAGCACCAAGGTGCCAACGCCTGAAATGAAAACTGCAGACGTAAAACCGGCGCTGTCTTTCACAGAAAAGCATCGTTTGGAGGCTTTGCCCGCTGAAATCGCTCGCATTGAATCTGAGATTGGTAAATTAGAGGAATTGCTTGGCCAGCCGACTCTTTTCACCGAACATCCGGTGAAATTTCAAAAAGCCACAGCACTGTTGATCGAGCGGCAGGAGGCTTTGGCGATGGCTGAGGAGCAATGGCTTGAGCTGGAAGAAAAAGCGGGCGGATAAACCGCCCGCGGCCTGGCGTTCAATTCAGATGGATTTTGAAGCGCTGGCGGATCTGTGCGTCCACTTCTGGTGGCAACGCGGCCTGGGTTGGCGCAGCGATTAAAGTTTCTTTTCGAGCCACGGCCTGTTCGATAAGGTCAGGCCGGTCTTTCTCTTGCCACTCCTTGGGGGAACTGCGATCTGCCAAGACCGGGTAGATATACTCAGTTTGCATGAGGGACAGGGTTTGATCAGAGCCAAGATAATGGCCTGGCCCGCCCAGACAGGTGGCGCGCATGGTCTCGAGGCCCACGGTGTCTTCACTGACCTCAATTCCGCGCACGCAGCGCATGGCCTGCCCAAGTAAATCATCTCCTAAGATGAGGGATTCGTGACAAAACCCCAGCAGCGAGGCATGCATGCCAGCGGCTTCATAGACCATGTTTAATCCGGTCAAGCCAGCCATGACATTCGACATGGCCTGCTCCCATCCCGCTTGCATGTCGGGCAGCTTCGCATCCGCTATGCCGGCCGCCGCGCCGCCAGGCAGGCCGTAGTAATGGTGCATCTGAGCGCAGCCCGCAGTCAGCAGGGCTTGTTCGCCAGATCCACCGGACATGGCGCCTGTGCGCAGATCCGAGACAAAGGGCCAAGTTCCGAATATGGCCGGATGACCGGGTTGGATTGCGTTCACATAGACCAGTCCTGCCAGACATTCAGCAACCGCCTGCACAATCGCGCCAGCGATCGGCGCAGGGGCCGTGGCGCCTGCCTGCCCAGCGCTGAGCAGCAAAATAGGCATGCCGCCAGCAATGCATTTTTCCATGACCTGACAGCTTTCCGTCGCGAATTTCATGGGAGGCACAACAAAGCAATTGGAATTGGACACAAAGGGGCGCTCGCGCCATTTATCCTCACCGCCTGCAATCATATGCAGCATTTCAAAGGCATCATCGACAAAATTAGGCTCTGTAAAAGAGGTGCCAATGTGTTTTTCCGTGCCGGTGGCGCAAGCGTAGATTGTGTTGAGATCCATCTCTCGATTGTCGAGAACATCGCGGCAGACCATCGGTCTTTGCACGAAATGGATATTGTCCAAATGTTCCACAATACGCGCTGCATTGTGCAAGTCGCGGACAGTGGATTCGCGGTAACTGCGGCTTTGCACGTCAACCATATGCACCGCGGCCCCGGCGGTGCCGTAATGAACCTTCTTTTCGCTGAGGTGCAGATCGTGTTTCGGATTACGCGCGCAAAGCGTGATTTCTCGGTTGGCTTTGGCCAGCATATCTTCGATCAAAGCACGTGGGTAACGCAACCGCCCATCATCCCCAAGAATCGCCCCGGCGCCGACCATAATATCGATGCCAGATTGCGGCGCATCGGCCAGACCGATCTCTTCAAGGGCGCACAGCGCCGCCTCGTTGATACGTTCCATATCTAATTGGGTCAGTGGCTTATAAGTGCCGCCTTGCATGCCGGGGCGGACGGGACGCATAGCTTCGGATAGGGGGGCAGCTCTGGCGGCTTTACGCGCGGCCCGGCCACCGGCGCGGCGGTTTTGGGTATCTGTCATGGAGTAATCCTAAGAGTGGTGTTCACGGTAAGAAAAAGCAGGCAAATTTAAGGTAGGGGACGTCCGCGTGCCGCGCGTCCTCGGCTCGCCCCGATTGTACGCACCGTGAGGGTGAAGACCCAGCCAACTGTCTTAAATCTCGAAATCATGCCCCAGATTGGAAAACTCCAAAACGACAATCTTTTCCATTTGCGACTTATGGTTCAAAAACGTCTTTTGTTTTCGTCAAACTCAGCCGCAAAGGACAATAAATCCGTGAGTGCCTTGGTAAAATGATCATCGGCCACGGTCATCGCCACGCGGATGTGACCGGCCGCTGCCTGCCCAAAACTTTCGCCAGGCATGACGGCAATTTGATGGGCATCGAGTAACGCATGGGCGAAAGCCTCTCCGCTCAGCCCGGTGGCGCGTATATCCAGCATCAGATACATCGCACCAGAGCAGGGCACGGCGCGCAGCAAATTTTGCTGCGCGATGAGGTCAAGGGCGATGCGCCGCCGCCGCCGGAAGGGTGCAGCCACTTCATCCTCTAACGCTTGGCCTTGTGAAAGAGCGAATTGTGCAGCATCTTGGATAAAACCTGGCACCCCATAGGTGGTATGGGTGGCAAAATTGGTGAGATGTTCAATGACGCCGACCGGCCCACAGATCCAACCAATTCGGCTTCCAGTCATTGCATGGCTTTTCGACATCGACCCAATCACCAAGGTGCGCTCTTGCATCCCGTTCAGACTGCGCGGGCTTATGTGCGCGCCCTGCCAGACTTGTGTGTCATAAACCTCGTCGGAGATGAGCCATAGATCATGGGCGATACAGGTTTGGGCAATCGCCTCCCAGGTGGCGCGGTCATAGACCACGCCTGTTGGATTGTTGGGCGAATTGACCAACAACGACCGCGCCCCTCGGGCCGCGGCTTCCAGATCGGTGGCCTGCGGCTGAAAATCATAAGCTGGATCGCATAGGATCGCACGATCCAATGCGCCCGTGCCGCGGATCGTGCCGGGGTAGGTCGCATAATAGGGATCACAATAAAGCGCGATATCGCCCGGATTGAGTACGGCCATATGGGCGGCAAAAAGTGCCGATTGCCCGCCGGGTGTGATCAAAATATTGTCCTGTGTTGTCGGAAGGCCGCTTTGCTGCTCAATGCGCCGGGAAATGGCGGTGCGCAAACCCTCTGTACCTGGCACAGCTGCATAGCCCGTGTGTCCCCCTCTGGCGGAACGACCCATTGCGGCCAAAATATCCACGTGGGTGTGAATGTCATGCTCCCCGATGGTCAATTCAATGATCGGATGCCCTTGTTTTTTCAAAGCCCGCGCCTTGTAAAAAACATCCCAGCCATCGGACCCATCGCCGGTTAGGGCGGTCATGCGGTGTGCGAGTTCCATCCAGTGACTTGGCCTGAAGCCGATAGATTCGTCAAATTGGTTTTGAGCAATTGAAACACGGGGTTCCCAGCGGTATAGAAGCCACATGATTTGGCGTTGTTGACCATAATATGACCTCCGCGGTGATGCGCGCGTAATCTTAGCGGCCCGCCACTTCCTTTCCGTGCCTTCCGTAACTTTAGGACATGCCCGATGACCCAAATCAAACTGCATAATAGCAAAACACGCCGCAAAGAGACTTTGGTGCCCTTAGATCCCAGGAACCTGCGCATGTATGTTTGCGGACCGACGGTGTATGATCGTGCGCATTTGGGCAACGCCCGCGCTGTTGTTGTTTTTGACTGCCTGTTTCGCTTGCTGCGCGAGATCTACGGCGCCGAACACGTCACCTATGCGCGCAATTTTACCGATATTGATGATAAAATAAACGCGAAATCAGCTGAAACTAGGCGTGACATCGGCCAAATCACCGAAGAAACCATTGGGTGGTACTTGGCAGATATGGGCGCCTTGGCAGCTCTTGAACCGACGGTGATGCCGCGTGCCACTGACTATATTGCGCAAATGATTTCTATGTCTGAGGATCTCATTGCCAAGGGACATGCCTATGCGGCCGATGGTCATGTGTTGTTTGATGTAAACAGTTGCCCTGATTATGGTGCGCTCTCGGGGCGCAGTGTGGAGGACATGATTGCGGGCGCAAGGGTAGAGGTGGCGCCCTATAAGCGCGATCCAATGGATTTTGTGCTATGGAAGCCCTCTGATGCGCAAACCCCAGGCTGGTCAAGCCCTTGGGGCCGCGGTCGCCCTGGTTGGCATATTGAATGTTCGGCTATGTCTTATGAGCTTTTTGGCCATAGTTTCGATATTCATGGTGGCGGCAATGATTTATTGTTTCCGCATCATGAAAATGAGATCGCGCAAAGCTGCTGCGCGCATCCTGAGGGCAGTTTTGCGCAAATCTGGATGCACAACGAAATGTTGCAGGTCGAGGGTAAGAAAATGTCCAAATCCCTGGGCAATTTCTTCACTGTGCGCGATTTGCTCGACCAGGATATCCCTGGAGAGGTGATCCGCTTTGTTCTGCTGTCGACTCATTATGGCAAGCCGATGGATTGGACCCAAAAGAAGGCGGATGAGGCTTCCAACACTTTGCGCAAATGGCACGCGCTTGTGCAAGAGGCAAAGCCTGCGGATCTGGATTGTGATGTTCTGGCCCATGTCGCCAATGACCTAAACACACCGGGGGCTTTGGCAAGGATGCATGAATTGGCCAAAGGCGGCGATGCTGCGGCACTTCTGGCAGCCGGTCAATTTTTGGGCCTGTTGGGCTCAGATGAGACTTGGTGGCGTCCCAAACAAGCCGGCGGCGGGTCGGCTTTACAGGTGCAGGCTCTGATCGAGGCGCGCAGGCAAGCCAAGGCTGCACGCGATTTTGCGGCCGCAGATGCGATCCGCGCACAGTTAAGCGCCGCGGGCGTCGAAGTCGTGGATAAGCCCGGCGGCTTGTCTGAGGCGGTGATCACTGAGGCCTTCAATCCGGATTTGCTCGGATGAGTTTGCAGGCTTGCGCCAATCTCGTTTCCCGCGCGGATCCTGAACGCTTCTTTGCGGCAATGGCAGCCCCCATTGCGGCGCGTGCCGTGCTTTTACCGGTCTATGCCGCCTCCATTGAGGTGGCGCGGGCACCGTGGTTGACGCAGGAACCTATGATTGCAGAAATGCGCCTGCAATGGTGGCGTGACGTATTTGAAGAGATTGAGACGGGCCGGCCGCGCAAACATGAGGTTGTCGATGCTTTGGCGCCAGTCTTAGGGC
>JAKMFM010000114.1 GCA_022425445.1 Planktomarina sp. | reverse complement strand
CGGGTGTCATTGCTTTTTCATCAGGCAATCATGCGCAGGGCGTGGCGCTGGCCGCGCGTCTGCATGGGGTTCCAGCCGTCATTGTAATGCCGAAAGATGCGCCCCAATTGAAGGTTGAGAATACCCGTGCATTGGGGCAGAGGTGATCTTATATGACCGAGAGCACGAAGACCGCGAGGCCATTGGCACGGCCCTGGCCGAGGCGCGCGGTTTGAGCCTCATCAAACCCTATGATGCGCCGGATGTGATTGCTGGGCAAGGCACCTGCGGGTTTGAAATTGCGGTTCAGGCGGCGGAGGTTGGTATTGATCAGGCTGATGTGTTGGTCTGTTGCGGCGGTGGCGGTTTGACCTCCGGTGTGGCTTTGGCGCTGGAGCATGAGGCGCCAAAGATGCGCGTGCGGCCCGTGGAGCCCGTCGATTTTGATGATGTGACCCGCTCGTTGCAAAGCGGTCGTCGGGAAAGCAATGATCGCAGCGGCGGCAGTATTTGCGACGCCATTGTGACCCGAAGTCCCGGAGAAATGACTTTCCCGCTCATGCGCGATCTGTGCGGACCCGGCATTGTTGTGCCAGAAGACGATTGCCTGCGTGCCATCTCTGTGGCCTTTAGCCGTTTTAAACTTGTGCTTGAGCCCGGCGGGGCCATTGCGCTGGCCGCTGCGCTATATCATGGGGATCAGCTGAGCGGTGATCATGTGATATGTATCGCCTCTGGCGGCAATATCGATGCGCAGCTGTTCACCCGCGCACTTCAAACCTATCCTTGTCCGTAGAAAAGCCCGGCGTTGCCGCCGGGCGAAAAGTTTCGAGATAGTATCTAAGACGTTACGCTTCCTAGAAATTCTCGGGTTGCGGTAGGCCCAAGATGTGAAGACCACCGTCCACCATTATGGTCTCGCCAGTGGTGCATTCGCCATAATCTGACGCCAAATAAACCGCTGTACCGCCGATGGAGGCTTTTGTGGCATTGGCCCGCAGAGGCGTGTTGGCTTCGGTGAAGCGGAACGTTTTGCGCGCGCCGCCAATGGCCGCGCCGGAGAGGGTTTTCATCGGACCGGGCGAAATCGCATTCACACGAATTTTCTGCGGGCCCAAATCATTTGCCAAATAGACCACCGCCGATTCCAGTGCCGCCTTGGCGACACCCATGACATTATACCAAGGCGTAGCCTTGCGGCTGCCTTGATAGGTCAAAGTGATCAAAGTGCCGCCATCTGCCATCAAAGGCTCAGCTTTTTTAGCCATGTCGATGAAGGAATATGCCGAAATATCTAAAGAATTTTTGAAATTTTCGCGGCTGGTATTAACGAACCGTCCGGTCAATTCACTT
Organism: Planktomarina sp.; assembly: GCA_022425445.1. Classification (GTDB taxonomy): domain Bacteria; phylum Pseudomonadota; class Alphaproteobacteria; order Rhodobacterales; family Rhodobacteraceae; genus Planktomarina. The sequence goes on along the minus strand of JAKMFM010000114.1, from coordinate 4,130 downwards.
TTGTCGGAATAGGCGATGGCGTGCACGGCAAAATCCAGCCCGCCCCATTTATCGGCCAATTTGTCAAAGGCTGCCTGTGTGCTGGCATCATCTTGTACATTATAATCCAGCACCAGATCCACACCCATTTCAGCCGCCAAAGGTTTGACCTTCTCGCCAAAGACATCCATTTGCACGCCGAAAGCCAATTCTGCTCCTTCGGCCTTCATAGCCTCTGCGATACCCCATGCGATGGAGCGATCATTTGCAATGCCGGTGATCAGACCGCGTTTTCCTTTAAGAAGTTCTGCCATGATATTATCCGTTGAATTTGCTCATAATTAGGGTCGCATTTGTACCACCAAAACCAAAGCTGTTGGAAAGAATCGTGTCAAGCTCAACACCGTCTTGACGCGTGGTGACAATCTCGGAGGCATCGAGCGCCGGATCGAGCTCTTGAACATTCGCAGAGGCAGAAATGAAGTTATTTTGCATCATCGAGAGCGAATAGATGGCTTCATGCACCGAGGTTGCGCCCAAAGAGTGCCCCGTCAGGGATTTCGTCGAGGAGATCGGAGGTGTCGATCCTTGACCAAAGATATTCCGCACGGCCTGCACTTCGGTGACATCGCCGGCTGGTGTCGAGGTGCCATGGGCGTTGATATAGTTTACTTTACGATCTGGATCTAACATGGCGAGCGCTTGGCGCATTGAGCGCTCACCGCCCTCACCAGAGGGGGCCACCATATCTGCGCCGTCGGATGTGGCGCCATAGCCGGTCATCTCGGCATATATTTTCGCGCCGCGTGCCTTTGCATGCTCTAATTCTTCCAGAACCAAGACGCCGCCGCCGCCGGCGATAACAAACCCATCGCGGTTGGCGTCATAGGGGCGCGAGGCCGTTTCCGGTGTGTCATTGTACTTCGATGACATGGCGTTCATCGCATCAAACAGACAGGAGAGCGACCAATGCACCTCTTCACCACCTCCGGCAAAAACCACATCTTGTTTGCCAAGCTGAATTTGCTCCATCGCATTGCCGATGCAATGGGCCGAAGTGGCGCAAGCGGAGGTGATGGAGTAGTTCAAGCCCTTGATCTTAAACGGCGTGGCCAAAGTCGCAGAATGCGCCGAGCTCATGCAACGCGTCACCATGAAAGGACCCATGCGTTTTGGTCCACCGCGGTTTTTTACCACGTCGAAAGCCGTGTGGAAATTCGCTGTCGAAGGCCCTCCAGAGCCCATGATCAACCCTGTGCGGACATTGGAGACTTCATTCTCCTCGAGGCCGGAATCGGCAATGGCCTGTTCCATAGCCAGATAGTTGTAACCCGCACCCGTGCCCATAAAGCGCATGTGGCGCTTGTCGATATGCTCGGCTGGGTTGATTTTCGGAATGCCTGCAACCCGGCTGCGAAAGCCGTTCTCTGCATATTCTGCTTCAAAAGCAATCCCCGACCGGCCCGCTTTCAGCGCATCGGTCACTTCTTCGAAATTATTGCCAATGGGTGAGACAATACCCAGGCCTGTGATGACTACACGGCGCATGTGATCCCCTTAGATTAATCGGTGAACAAGCCAACTTTCATATTGGCCGTTGTATAAATTTCTTTGCCATCTGCAAACATACGGCCATCGGCCATGCCCAGTTTCAGCTTTCGATCTATAACACGCGTGAAGTCAACATGATAGGTGATCATCTGGACCTCTGGCGTGACCATATCAGTGAATTTCACCTCACCAACACCTAAAGCCCGTCCGCGCCCCGGCATGCCTCGCCAGCCGAGATTAAAGCCGGTCAACTGCCACAGCGCATCCAGCCCTAGACATCCGGGCATGACCGGGTCGCCTGGGAAGTGGCACTTAAAAAACCAAAGCTCAGGATGAATGTCGAATTCCGCAATAACATGCCCTTTGCCATGCAGACCGCCGTCGCTGCTGATTTCCGTCACGCGATCCATCATCAACATAGGCGGTTCGGGCAATTGCGCATTGCCTTGACCGAAGAGCTCACCACGGGCGCATTTCAAAAGACCGTCTTTGTCGAAAGAGGTCGGAAAATCTGATGGCATATTGGGCTCCTGTTTTAGTGTATCGGTTTTAACTACTGCTCTATATACGTCTGAGGGCATGTGGCAAGGTCGTCTGCGCCCACAGATTTCCCAATGCTGGCTGATATTTTGAACTTTTGCCATTGAAAATTAGTCTCAAGGCGTCATAGTAAGCCCATGGATCAGACAAAAGCACAAGCCGACACCCACCGGATCGTCGCCCAATGGTTGGCCAAGGGCGGGTTGCGCCCGACCCGGCAGCGGGTGATTTTGGCGCGGCGATTGATTGGCGATGGTCGAAATCGGCATGTGACAGCCGAAAGCCTGTTTGCTGCAAGCAATGATCAGTCCGATAAGGTTTCACTGGCCACAGTTTATAATACTTTGCGGGCATTTTGTGATGCAGGGTTGATGCGCGAAATAACGGTGGATGGTGCGAAAAGCTATTTTGACACCAATATGTCAGATCATCCGCATTTTTATTGGGAAGACAGCGCCGAGTTGGTGGACGCTCCGGCAGACCAATTGAAGATCTCTGTGCTGCCTGACGTCCCAGAGGGGGCGGAGATTGCCAAAGTCGATGTGGTTATCCGATTGCGCCGCAAGTCTTAGCGCAAGGCTTAAAACCACTGACCCGGTTCAATAAACCCCAGATCCATCAATTGTTGTGACTGCCATTTAAGTTGCTCCGATCCCGTCCAGCGGAAACTGGGGATGGCATGGCGGCTGCCCGGATTGCGACGCAATGATTTGGCGGCCCGAAAAGAGCATAGAGCTGCGGTTAGATTGTGATGCCAAGGACAGGAAATCGTGTTGAACTCGGCTAGGTTAAAGGTGAAATCAGGCTGGAATTTTGACCCGCGCTGGCTTTGAAACAGAGCCACGCGATCAATGCGCCTTTTTTGCCACGGCACATGCTCCTCAAAGCGCCTACGCAAACCGCCGTAGATATCGAATTGCTGTGGAAGCGGAGCCTGTTCGCCATCTCGCCGCGTTTCTGTGTAATATCCAAGCCGATCCAAATAGGTGCTTGTGACATCCACCCCATCGGGGCTTTGGCCCAAATGCCCGCATAGAGGTCAACCACGGTCGTGGGGATCGTCTTGCGGCGCTCTTGGGTGGTGAAGGCGATGATTTCCCGAATGCTGCGGGTCTCGCAAAAGGGATTCTATAAATACTCGCAGTTGTAGCCGCAATAGATCCAACGTTGCGGCAGGGCTGTGATAACGGCATTCATCTCTTGGCTCATATCTGAGGAGGATTTGGCCGGGCGTGAAATAATGGCAACTTCAGCCGGCAGATCTTCAGGCCGGGCAATTGGAATATCGGCCAGCACCACCGTCTGACGAAACCCCAATTTGATACGATGGGCGACGGTGTGGGTCAGCTCGATATCGTCTTGTGCGAATATAAAAGCAAACGGGCCTTCGGGTGCATGGGCTTTGGCCCAGGTCAAATAGGTCTTAAGCGTTGAGAAGTTCATGAAATTGCCCAAATAAAAATTTGCAGTAAAATTCCTAAAATTCATACGCATTGCAAGGCAGGAATTCACGCGGTATCAGCGCCTCACGCATGCCCCGCCGAAAGAGGAATTGACCATGGCCGATACGAAAAAGCTATATATCAAGACATATGGCTGTCAGATGAATGTTTACGACAGCGAGCGGATGGCTGAAACTCTTGGCGCCGAGGGATATGTGCAGACAGATACGGCCGATGATGCAGATATGATCTTGCTCAATACCTGTCATATTCGTGAGAAGGCCGCTGAGAAAATTTATTCGGAACTGGGCAAGTTCCGCGGATTAAAAACCGAAAAACCGAGTTTGAAAATTGGCGTTGCCGGCTGCGTGGCTCAGGCGGAAGGGGCGGAAATTATTCGTCGCCAGCCGATGGTTGATTTGGTGGTGGGCCCGCAATCCTATCACAAATTACCGCAGATGGAGGCGCGGGTACAAAGCGGCAAGCGCGCCCTGGATACGGATTTTCCCGAGGAAGATAAATTTGACCACCTCGCCAGCCGCCCCAAGGCCAAGCGTGGCCCTACCGCGTTTTTAACGGTGCAGGAAGGCTGTGATAAATTTTGCGCCTTTTGTGTTG
>JAKMFM010000052.1 GCA_022425445.1 Planktomarina sp. | reverse complement strand
GCGTAAGAGCCGAGCCCACCCGATGCCCCCCAAATTAATACGTTTTGCCCCGGCTTCAGCTCATGGGGCGCATGTCCAAACAGCATGCGATAGGCTGTGGCCAAGGTCAGCGTGTAACAGGCGCTTTCCTCCCAGGTTTGATGCTGAGGACGCGGCATAAGCTGTTGACTTTGCACCCGGGTAAATTGGCTGAAAGAGCCATCGGGGGTTTCATAGCCCCATATGCGCTGTGACGTCGAGTACATCGGATCACCGCCGTTGCAGTCCTCGTCATCCCCATCGTCTTGATTGCAATGCACCACAACCTCGTCCCCAATTTTCCACCGGGTGACTTTTGATCCCACGGCCCAAACGATGCCAGACGCATCAGATCCCGCGATGTGGTAGGGCTGCTCGTGCCCATCAAAAGGGCTGATAGGCACGCCCAGTGCGGCCCAAACGCCGTTGTAATTAATTCCGGCCGCCATGACCAAAACCAAGACATCGTAGTTGTCCAATTCTGGCACTGCCAAAACCTCTTTCAACATGGCCGTATCTGGCTCGCCATGACGCTCCTTACGAATGGCCCAGCCATACATTTGCTTCGGGACATGACCCAAGGGCGGCATTTCGCCCATGTCATAGAGGTCTTTTTTCTCCGCAATGTAAGCGGTCAAGGGTGAGTTTGAATCCAATGGCATGAGAGGCCCCTACGATATTGCTGCGATGCAGAATCATCCTGCACCCCAATGGGTAAAATTCATCGCGCAATATTGCAACCCATTTTTGCGTTAATTTGTAATTTAATTACTTTATTAATTTTTTTGATATATGAGACAGGCTGGCGGCGTAATAGGGCAGAACAGATTTGCCTTTCTCAGTGACGATGTAACGCCCTGCCGCATGAACAATCAGCTTGCGCTGCATCAAATTTAGCACGCCCGCCTCCGCCGCCTCCGCCCAGGCCTCCGGAGTGGTTTGCAAATACTCCGGCTCAACGGCCTGCATAACGGCCACAAATTCAGCATTAAGCTCCATTGCTCGCAGCGGCGCATTGTTAACCAAAATCAACGAAACTAATGGAACTGGCAGAACGGGAATGCCGGCTTCCACCTGCGCCATGATCTCGCGCGCAAGCACAGCAGAGGAGATCGCACCCGTCCGTTTGTGAAAGTCTGACAGGCTAACCGGTGTGCCAAAATGGACAGCCGCATAGCCAAAGCGCCGATAACGGCCCGTTAACCAAAGCCAAAATTGTTTGCCGATAAATCGAGCAATCCCCGAAATATTTGCGCCAAACCTCCTCTCGCCGCGCTTGCCAGCGGCGAGAAGAATATAATCCTCCAGGACCCGATCGTAATTGATCGATACTGGCACGAATGTTACATCGCTGCCCTTGGGCTCCCAGCCCGAAATAACATAATTTAAAATCCCTAAACGCGGCGGCGCAATGCGCCCATCCAGTGACAGACCTCCCTCGGGAAACACAGCTTGAGTCACCCCGCCCTGTGTCGCCATTTGCACATAGCGGGCCAACACACGCCGGTAAAGCAATCCCCGAGACTTGCGGCGAATGAAAAACGCGCCCATCGCCCGAATGAGCAGGCTGATCGGCCAGATCCGGGCCCATTCGCCAACCGCATAGGACAAAGCAGAGCGTTGTGCGGCCAGATAGGTCACCAGAACATAATCCATATTGGAGCGATGGTTCATGACAAACACAACGGTGGTCTTCGGATCCAAACCGCTTAAGACAGTGTCAAAACGCCCAATACGCACCCGATAGAGGGTCTCGCTCAGAAAACGTGCAATGGTGCTGGCAACGGTAAAATAGACCGTCGCGCTGAAGGAGGGCACGATTTCTCGCGCATGTTTTTTGGCCTGCTGAAAGGCAACATTTTCGGGGATGCCCTCTCTGTGGGCATGAGCATTAACCGCCTGCATCACATCGGGGTGATAAAGCAGCCTTTGAATCATATCATGGCGCCGGGCCAATTTGAACGGTTCAATCGGACGATCCAAACGCGCGTTCAATCGAGTGACCACTCGTTGCATTCTGCGCCGGAAATACCACCGCACAGAGGGGATCAATGCCCGCTCCAACGCGGCAATCGCAGCGAAAACCGCCGCGATCACCACAAACCAAATCGGAAGCTCAATTGTGTCGAACATTCAGCCAATCTGCCTGAAATGGCAGATATGCGCCAGATGGCAAAATTGCCGCGCTGCAGCGAATTGACAGGGTGAGATTATTCCGTCATTAAGTAAAAATGCGCAATTATATTTCGCAAACGAAAATGGAAGGCCCGTTATGACACAAGTGCAAAAAGACCGCCCCTGGTTATTTCGAACCTATGCAGGCCATTCAACGGCCGAGGCTTCAAATGCACTTTACCGGTCCAACCTGGCCAAAGGGCAAACCGGCCTGTCGGTGGCCTTTGATCTGCCAACGCAAACGGGCTATGACAGCGATCATATCTTGGCGCGCGGCGAAGTGGGGAAAGTCGGTGTTCCCGTCAGCCATTTAGGAGATATGCGCACGCTCTTTGCCGACATCCCACTCGATCAGATGAACACTTCAATGACCATCAATGCCACAGCGCCTTGGCTACTGGCGCTCTACATTGCCGCAGCCGATGAGCAAGGTGCCGATATCAGCGCGCTGCAAGGCACGGTGCAAAATGACATTATCAAGGAATATTTGAGCCGGGGCACGTATATTTGCCCGCCAAAACCCTCCTTGCGAATGATTACCGACATCGCCGCCTACACGCGCGCGCATCTGCCCAAATGGAACCCGATGAACGTTTGCTCCTACCATCTACAAGAAGCCGGCGCGACACCGGAACAGGAGCTGGCCTTCGCGCTCGCCACAGCGACTGCAGTTTTGGATGACCTCAAAGGCAAGGTGCCTGAAGAGCATTTTGGACAAATGGTCGGGCGGATCAGCTTCTTCGTGAACGCAGGCATCCGTTTTGTTACTGAAATGTGTAAAATGCGCGCTTTTGTGGATCTATGGGATGAGATCTGCCGCGAACGCTACGGGGTGATTGACCCGAAGATGCGGCGTTTTCGCTATGGCGTGCAGGTCAACTCTCTGGGCCTGACCGAACAGCAACCAGAAAACAACGTTTATCGTATCTTAATAGAAATGCTGGCCGTCACCCTGTCCAAGAAAGCCCGCGCCCGCGCTGTGCAATTGCCCGCTTGGAATGAGGCCTTGGGCCTGCCACGCCCTTGGGATCAGCAGTGGTCCCTGCGGATGCAACAAATTATGGCCTTTGAAACCGATCTGCTGGAATATGAAGACCTGTTTGACGAAAACCCCGCCGTTGAGCGCAAAGTTGCAGCCCTGAAAGATGGTGCACGGGCCGAGCTGGCGCTGATCGATTCCATGGGGGGAGCCGTTGAAGCGATCGACTATATGAAGTCGCGTTTGGTCGAATCAAATGCCGCCCGTATTGGGCAGATTGAAACTGGGGATATGACGGTTGTCGGCGTCAACGCGTATCAGAACGGCGAAGCCAGCCCGCTCACCGCAGGCGAAGATGCGATCATGACAGTGGACCCCAAGACCGAAGCCGAGCAGATCGCACGGCTCGTCCGCTGGCGCGATGCGCGAGATGCGCAAGCGGTCAACGACGCCCTTCGAGATCTACGCGCAGCCGCGCTCGATGGTCGCAATATTATGCCGCCTTCAATTGCCGCTGCGAAAGCCGGAGTAACCACGGGGGAATGGGGCGATGTGCTCCGCCACGCCTTCGGCCAATATAGAGGCCCCACCGGCGTCAGCGGCACCCCGTCAAACCGCACTGAGGGCTTAGAGGACATTCGCGATCAAGTCGCGGCGGTCAGTGATCGGCTCGGGTGTAAACTGACGTTTTTGATGGGAAAACCCGGTCTGGATGGCCATTCTAACGGAGCCGAACAAATCGCCACCCGTGCCAGAGATTGCGGAATGAAAATTTCTTATGAAGGCATCCGCCTCACTCCAGACGAAATCATCACAGCCGCGCGTGACAACGCCGTGCATGTGATCGGCCTGTCTATCCTCTCCGGCTCGCATATGCCTTTGATGCAAGAGCTGATGGCGAAGCTGAAGGCGGCCGAGCTCAACCATATTCCGGTGATCGTGGGCGGGATTATTCCCGATGAGGATGCGCAGAATCTGCGCGCCATGGGCATCGCGCGCATCTATACGCCAAAGGACTTTGAGCTCAATCGGATCATGTTCGATATCGTGGCCCTTGCCGATCCCGGTGCGGGCGAAATTGCCGCGCAATAGCAGGGCGTCAATAAAAACTCTGCGGATCAATATCGATCGACAAACGCAGCGAATTTGGCAATTTAAACAGAGCCGTCCAAGCGTTCAAAGCAGCCTGAATAGGGGCGTTTTTGTCAGCCTTAATCAACAAACGCACCCTGTGACGCCCGCGGATGCGGGCAATGGGCGCCGGTGCTGGCCCAAAGATCTGCGCTCCGACATCTGTCAAAGGCTGACAATTGCGCGCCATAGCTTGCCCCACCTCAAACGCTTCCTGTGCATCGGGTGACGATAAGACAACCCCAACCAACCGGCCATAGGGCGGCACACCGGCTTGCGCTCGGGCTTGCGCTTCGGCGCTCCAAAAAGCCTCCTCATCCCCATCCAGAATTGCACGGATCACCGGGTGCTCCGGTTGATGAGTTTGTAAGGCCGCCACGCCCGGCTTGTCCAACCGACCAGCACGCCCGGCCACTTGGCGCATGAGCTGAAAGGTGCGTTCTGCAGCTCGTAAATCCGAACCTTGCAGCCCCAAATCTGCATCAATGACACCAACCAAAGTCAACTTAGGAAAGTTGTGCCCTTTGGCGACCAGCTGCGTGCCAATGATCACATCCACCTCACCGGCCGCCAGATTGGCAATTTGCTCTTTGAGTGCCCGTGCTGACCCAAATAAATCAGAGGAAAGAACCGCGACTTTCGCCTCAGGAAAGAGCGCCGTGGCCTCCTCCGCCAATCGCTCCACACCCGGCCCGACCACCGCCAAACGGTCCTCTGCGGCGCAACTGGGGCAAACTTTTGGCACTGGCTTGCTCTCGCCACATTGGTGACACATTAAGCGCTTGAGAAATCGATGCTCGACCATCCGCGCATCGCAATGATCGCAGCCCACTTGATTGCCACAGGCCCGGCAGAGCGTGATTGGCGCATAACCCCGACGATTGATAAAGAGTAAGGATTGGTCCCCCGCCTGGATGCGTGCCTGAACCATCTTTTGCAGCTTGTGGGATATCCAACGATCCGCAGGCAAAGTCTCTTGCCGCATATCAATCGCCATCATCTCAGGCAAAACTGCCGCGCCGAAACGGCTTTTCAGTTCAATTTTCTTGTATTTTCCGGCCTCGACATTGGCCCAGCTTTCGAGACTGGGCGTTGCGCTGGCCAGCACAACCTGCCCGCCAACCAAAGACCCGCGCAATACGGCCATGTCCCGCGCATTGTATAGAACGCCGTCCTCTTGTTTGTAGCTGCTGTCGTGTTCTTCATCCACGACGATCAGACCCAAATCTTGAAACGGTAGAAACAAGGCCGAGCGTGCACCGACAACCATTTGCGCATGCCCCTGCCCCACCATTTTCCAAGTGCGGCGCCGCTCGGTCATGGTCACCCCCGAATGCCATTCTGCCGGGCGGGCGCCAAAACGCGCCTCAACACGAGTTAAAAATTCTGATGTCAAAGCGATTTCAGGCAATAAAACCAACGCCTGTCGACCCTGTTTGAGGCAGCTGGCCACCGCTTCCAAATAGACCTCGGTTTTGCCCGATCCTGTGACACCTTTCAGAAGCGTCGTGCGGTAGCCTTCGGCATTGGCCTGCAACTGCGCAACAGCATCGGCCTGATCTTCAGATAGGCGCTTGCCTGGCATGCTTGGCTCTAAATGCGCAAAAGGCGTATCTTGCGGCGTGTCCACCTCCGCCACAGCCCCCAGCTTTACCAGGCCTTTAACCACAGATGAGGTCACGCCAGCCGCTTCGCTCAACTCCTTGAGCGTGAAACTCAGCTCGGAAAATTCCTCCAAAACGGCGAGCACTTTTTGCCGCGCATCGGTCATGCGTGCCTCTGTCTGCGCACCCAAGCGATACACCTGACGCATCGAGGGCGGGTCGCCCAAACCCGGCGCGCGCGTGGCCAGACGCAACATTTTTGACATCGGCGTGAGTGTATAATCCGAGACCCGGCGCAGGAATTCTGCCATGCTCTGTTGCATAGGAGCCACATCAAGCACGCGGATCACCGCCCGAATCTTGGCGGTGTCGTACTCGCCGGTGCCGGCGTGCCAGACAACACCCAAGACCTTGCGCGGCCCCAAAGGCACCTCAACAAAAGCCCCCTGCCAGCATCCACCCTCAGGCGCCTTATAATCCAGCACCCGATCCAGCGGCTGGCTGGTTAGGACGGCGACCAAATCACCTTGATGAAAGAATTGGGGCTCTGGCACGGCATTTCCTTAGATGTAGGGCTTTTAGTACCCTAAAAACTCCGATAAAGCTTGCCTCAACGAAGGCCAACCTATCAAGGACATATGCCATGAAATTTTTTGTTGATACTGCTGAAATAGACGCAATTGCCGAGTTGAACGATTTAGGCATGGTCGACGGGGTGACAACCAATCCCTCGTTAATCTTGAAATCTGGCCGTGATATTATTGAAGTTACACGCGAAATTTGCGAATTGGTCTCCGGACCAGTCAGCGCCGAAGTGGTTGCAACCAAAGCGGAAGATATGATTGCCGAAGGGCGCAAGCTGGCAGAGATTGCCTCAAACATCACCGTGAAACTGCCTCTGACATGGGACGGGCTCAAAGCCTGTAAGACCCTGTCCGGCGAAGGCAAAATGGTGAATGTCACCCTCTGCTTCAGCGCCAACCAAGCACTTTTGGCCGCCAAAGCTGGGGCAACCTTCATCAGCCCCTTCATCGGCCGCCTGGATGATGTGAACATCGACGGCATGGATTTAATCGCAGACATCCGCCAAATTTATGACAATTTTGGGTTTGATACGCAAATCCTGGCGGCTTCCATTCGCACTGTGAACCATGTCACCCAATCGGCCTTGATTGGGGCAGATGTGATCACAGCGCCGCCAAATGTGATCAAATCTTTGGCCAATCACCCTTTGACTGAAAAGGGGTTGGAGCAATTTATGTCGGATTGGGCAAAAACCGGGCAGAAAATTCTCTAACCTGTGGTAAGCCTGTCTACACCCCATGTCGGACATCCATCGCTTTAGTGAATGAGACAGCCATGACACCGCAAGATGCAGCTCAAGCCGAAAAGATCTTACGAGATTTCATTACCGAAAACCCAAGGATCGTTCTTGACGCCCCGGATGTGATGCGTGCGTTATTGGCGAGCCATGACGAGACATTGGGTCAAAATATCGTGGATTTGCGCAGCGTCGCCATGCGAAGGCTCGAGGCGCAATTGGGCAGGCTCGAAGAAACCAACCGATCAGTAATTGCGGCCGCCTACGACAATCTTGCCGGCACACAACAAATCCATCGTGCCTTATTGAAAATCATGGAGCCAACAGATTTTGGCGGATTTTTGACCATGATTGGCACAGAGATGGTCGATATCTTGCGGATAGACTACGCCTGTTTGATCTTGGAAACTCAAAATCAAAGTCCCGATCCCAACCTCGCACCTCTGGGCCCTGTTGTGAAACCAGCACCATCGGGCTTCGTGGCCGATTATCTGTCCCAAAACTTGGCGGCAAAAGTGACCCTGCGCAGGGTCACGGAGCCAAATGTTTTTGTCTACCCGGAAGCCATGGGACCCATGGGGTCTGAAGCTTGTTTGCAGCTTGATTTTGGTGCGGGCACCCTTCCTGGTCTATTAATTCTTGCCGCCAAGGATGCCGAGCAATTTTCCCACGCCCAGGGAACCGATTTGTTGACATTTTTTGCAACAATTTTTGAGCGCGCCCTGCGCCGGTGGCTGGCATAGGGGGCGCTGATGTTTCAGAGGGCTGACCTCACCTTGATATCACCGGCCATTCGCGATGCCATGGAACATTGGTTGTCTCATGAGCGCGCTTTGAAATCTGCAGCCGATAACACCCTTAGCGCCTATGCAACCGACGTGGCTGGATTTGTCGCCTTCATGGCTCAGCATCGCGGCGGTCGGCAAGGGCTGTCCTCTCTGGCCGCAATTGACACGCGCGACATGCGCGCATGGATGGCGCATGAACGCAGCCGCGGAGTGAGCAGCCGCAGTTTGGCGCGCGCGCTTTCCGCCGTTAAAACCTTCTTCCGTTGGCTCTCCAAGCGCCACGCACTCGAGCCAACGGCCGTATTATTGGCGCGTGCGCCAAAATTTGAACGCAAGCTGCCCCGCCCTCTGGCTGAAGATGCCGCTCATGACATGATTGAGACTGTCGAGTTTCAAGCCCAAGAAGATTGGATCGCCGCCAGAGATGCCGCTGTTTTAACTTTGCTTTACGGCTGCGGCCTACGCATATCGGAGGCACTCGGATTGACCAAGACAGATGAACCATTGCCCGATGTGTTACGCATCACGGGCAAGGGCGGCAAGCAGCGCTTGGTACCGGTCTTACCGGTTGCCCGGGCTGCTGTTCGGCGATATGTGGAGCTCTGCCCTTTTCATATCGGAGCGAACGATCCGATATTCCGCGGCAAACGCGGCGGGGTATTGGGGCCGGGATTGGTGCAAAAATCCATGCGCACGGCGCGAATGCAATTGGGGCTGCCTGCAAGCGCGACCCCCCACGCCCTGCGCCACTCCTTTGCCACACATCTGCTCAGCGCCGGCGGTGACCTGCGTACGATCCAAGAGCTGCTTGGCCATACCTCGTTGTCGACAACGCAAACCTATACCGCGGTCGACACCGCTCGGCTGATGGATGTTTACAACGCCGCCCACCCCAAAGCTTGATTGCCACGGGTTGAGATTTGCGCCTATATGGGCGCATGGATATTCGATTTAAAGCCTTAGCGGTCCACTTGCTAACCGCAACCGGTGCTGTTTTTGCCATGTTGGCAATGCTGGAAGCGGTCAATGAAAAATGGGACATGATGTTTGTCTGGCTCGTGGTGGCGTTTTTCGTCGATGGGATCGATGGCCCCTTAGCCCGCCGCTACGATGTCAAAACCAATGCGCCACTGTTTGATGGGGTTCTGCTCGATTTAATAATTGATTATCTGACTTATGTGTTCATTCCGGCCTATGCGTTATTCGCCAGTGGCTTGCTGGCCGGTTGGTCGGGATGGGTGGCGATCATCGTCATCATCTTCGCAAGTGCGATGTATTTCGCAGATCAGCGCATGAAGACCAAAGATAACTCCTTTCAGGGCTTTCCTGGCGCTTGGAATATGGCAGTGATTGTGATTTTTGCGACCGAGCCCAACCACTGGGTCATTCTTGCGACAGTTACACTCTTGGCCATTTCGATGTTCCTACCGCTCAAATTTGTCCATCCCGTTCGCACAGAGCGTTGGCGTGCTTTGACCCTGCCCATTGCTTTGGCCTGGGTGGGCTTTGCCGCTTGGGCCGCGTGGGGAAATTTCACCGAAGTTTATTTGGCTAACCTCGGCTTGGTGAGCTGTTCGGGCTATCTTCTCTTTGCAGGCATTGCTCAGCAAATGACTGCAAAGCCCTAGAATCGAGTGAGAATGACTCCGGCGACAATCACCAAACCGGCCACAATTTTGGCTAGTCCCATCGTGTCGCGAAAGAACATCCAGCCCAGCACCATCGCGAAAAGAATTGAGATTTCACGCAAGGCGGTGACAAGGGCAATCGGCGCTTCCGTCATGGCCCAAACCACAAGGGCATAAGCAAGAAAGGACGCACACCCGGCGCAAAGCCCGAGCGCGATTTGCCCACCCCCCCGCGGAAGAACCGCGCGACCGCGCAGCGCCACAATTACAGGCGTGTAAAACACGGCAGAGAAGATCAGCAACCAAGAGACATAGCCCAGCGCATCGCCCATCACCCGCGCACCCAACCCATCCACCAATGAATAGCCCGCCGTGGCGGCCGCTGACCCAAGGGCCAGCGGAATGAGCCTGCGATCTTCGCCCGAGATGAACACCCCATGCGCCATCAGCACAATCCCCAGTCCCAACACCAAGATCCCCAGCAAGTCCAAACTGCGCAACGTGTCGATACCAAAAGATAGGCTAACGATCAAAACGATCATAGGCGCAGCGCCGCGGGCAATGGGATAAACCCGGCTTAAATCTCCACGCTCGTAGGCAAAGCCCAAGAACAGTTGATAAAACATGTGAATGAGGCCCGAGGCGATGAGCCAGAGCCAAGCCGCGCCCTGCGGCACCGAAACAAATGGAAGAAGGCAAAGGCCAAAAAACGCATGAGCCAAGGTCAAGAGCAGCATGCCCGATTGCTTGTTCTGCCCTGTTTTAACCAAAGCATTCCAGCTGGCATGCAAAAGGGCGGCCAAGACCACCGAGCTGAACACCAGCCCCGTCACAGTGACCTTTCAAAGCAACCGAAAGCGGGGCGCAGTGAGCGCCCCACCGAAAAATCACACATCAACCTAGCGCAGCGCAGCATCACAGCGCCCGCAAACCCCAGCGTGACTGTGCTGCCCGACGTCTGGCAGAATTTTCCAACACCGTTGACATTTTTCACCGCTGGCCTTCGCGACAGACACCGCCACCCCTTCTGTATCTTCTAAGGTGAAAGCAGCCTCGGGCGCTGCCTCGGTCGAAATTTCAATACCAGATGTGATACACAAATCTGCAAAACTCACCGATTTCAGCACCTCTGCGACATCTGCCGACACGTAGACCACCGGTGCTGCCTCAAGGCTGGAGCCTATGTTCTTGTCCCGCCGCTGCACTTCCAGCGCCCCAGTCACGACGCGGCGCACCTTGCGGATGCTTGACCATTTTTCGGCCAAATCTGGATTGGACCATCTGGAGGGAGTCTGTGGGATATCTTGCAAATGCACCGAACTCCCCTCCTCTGCGTGGCGCTCCAGCCAAACCTCTTCCATCGTGAAGGTCAGAACTGGGGCCAGCCAGGTTGTCAAACGGTGATAGAGAATGTCCAAAACCGTCCGAGCAGCGCGGCGCTCTGCGGTATCGCCATCGCAATACAGCACGTCTTTGCGAATATCGAAGTAGAAGGACGACAGATCCACGGTTGCGAATTGGAACACGGCTTGAAACACCCCTTGGAAGTCATAGGCTGCATAGCCCTCCCGCACGGTGGTATCCAATTGCTCTAAACGGTGCAAAACCCATTGCTCCAACTCAGGCATTGCCTCAAGCGTCACCTGATCTGCTGGGTTAAAATCGGTCAATGACCCCAGCATGAACCGCATAGTGTTGCGCAAGCGGCGATAGCTGTCTGCAACACCTTTGAGCACCTCTGGGCCAATTCTAAGATCGCTCGTATAGTCCGATTGCGCCACCCAAAGACGCAAGATATCCGCACCATATTGTCGGATCACATCCTCCGGAGAAACGGTATTGCCGATAGATTTGGACATCTTCATGCCCTTTTCGTCTAGCGTGAACCCATGGGTCAGTACGCCCCGATAGGGCGCGCGGCCCTGCGTGCCGCAAGATTGCAACATCGAGGAATGGAACCATCCGCGATGTTGGTCCGTGCCTTCAAGGTAGAGATCGGCCAAACCATCATCAGACCCATCCGCCCGATCGCGCAACACAAAAGCATGCGTAGAACCGCTGTCAAACCAAACGTCCAAAATATCGAACACCTGCGTGTAGTCTTCGGGCGCGACAATGCCGCCCAAGAAACGCTCTTTCGCGCCCTCTTGATACCAAGCATCCGCCCCCTCGGCCTCAAAAGCCGCCAATACACGTGCATTTACCTCTTCATTCCGCAGCAGATAATCTTCATCCGTGGGCAGGCTGCCAATCTTGGTAAAACACGTCAAAGGCACACCCCAAGCACGCTGGCGCGACAACACCCAGTCAGGCCGTGCTTCGATCATAGAATACAATCGATTGCGCCCAGTCGGCGGAGTCCAGGTGACAAGCTCGTCAATGGAGGTCAGCGCCCGCTCGCGGATGGTCTTGCCATAGGCGTCTTGCCCATCGTTTACGGGTTTGTCGACGGCCGCAAACCATTGCGGCGTATTGCGGTAGATCACAGGAGCCTTGGAGCGCCAGCTGTGCGGATAGCTGTGCTTGATCTTACCCCGTGCAAGCAAGCCGCCCACTTCGGCCAGTTTTTCAATAATCGCGCCATTGGCATTGCCCTCTTTACCGTTAGGCTTGAGGATTGCCTTGCCGCCAAAGAACGGCATGTCAGCGCGAAAACGCCCATCTTCCATCACGTTATAGGTGATCACCTGCTCCAACATGCCCAAGTCGCGATAAAGCTCGAACTCTTCCATGCCATGCGACGGCGCACAGTGCACAAAGCCCGTGCCTTCGCTATCGGTGACAAAATCCGCTGCGCGGAAGTCGCGGATATCATCCCATTCGCCTTCACCGCCTTCAACCCCATGCAACGGATGGAGCAGCTGGATCTTTGCAAGATCTTCGGAGGTGATATCACATAGACGGCGATACATCGACGGTTCAAGACGGGCGCGGCCCAAGACATCTTCGGCCAATGCATCTGACAGGATAAACCGCTCCCCGATCCGTGCCCAGCATTCCTCAGGCCGGCCGATCACCTCGTAAAGCCCGTAGGAAATTCCCGCGCCATAGACCACCGCTTTATTCGACGGCATGGTCCAAGGCGTTGTGGTCCATATCACAACTTTGGCACTGTCCAATGTGGCATCACCCGTGCCAACCACTTTAAATTTCACCCAAACGGTAAAGCTTTCCTTGTCGTGATATTCGACCTCCGCTTCCGCAAGGGCCGTTTTCTCAACCGGCGACCACATCACAGGCTTTGAACCCTGATAAAGCGTGCCATTCATCAAGAATTTTTGAAATTCCGCCGCAATCACCCGCTCGGCATGAAAATCCATGGTCAAATAGGGGTTTTCCCACTTGCCAGTGATGCCAAGCCGCTTGAATTCATCGCGCTGGATGTCCACCCAACCCGCTGCAAATTCACGGCATTCCTGACGAAATTCGACCACAGGAACCGCATCTTTATCTCGACCTTTTTTGCGGTATTTTTCTTCTATTTTCCACTCAATCGGCAGGCCATGACAATCCCAACCCGGGATATAACGCGCATCTTTGCCCAGCATTTGCTGCGAGCGCACCACCATATCCTTCAGGATCTTATTGAGCGCATGCCCAATATGCAGATTGCCATTTGCATAGGGTGGCCCATCATGAAGCGTAAAGCTCTCGCGACCCGTTTTTTCGCGCAACCGGTCATAAATGCCAATCTCTTCCCAACGGGCCAACCATTCCGGTTCGCGCTTTGGCAAGCCGGCACGCATGGGGAACTCCGTCTTAGGCAGATTGAGGGTGTCTTTGTAGTCTGTTGTTTGCTCGGACATATCTTGTCTCATCTTTTATAATCTGGGGAAAGGCGGCGCGGTGCTTTCCAACGCCTTTGGCCCGGCAGCTGTATTGTCACAGTGCCGGGGATATAATTCGTAGAATGATCAATATCCGTTCCATTTCGCGCCCGTTATAGGCCCCTCTGTGCCGCTGCACAACTGGCTTGACTCAGAGAGTACAGCGCGTGGCCGCAAAATTGCACCAAAACCCGTCAGCCCGTCCGATCCGATACGAAAACACCCATGAGCGCCCGCTTCATAATGCCAGTCACATTGGGAGATGCACCGTCCTGAAACGCAAAGGGACGGCACAGCTGCATGGCCACGACACCTACCCGCGCGGTCAAAGCCCCGTTGATCACTCCTTCGCCGAATTTTCTGGAAAATTTGGCCAAAACAGACCCACCTGCAAACGAACCAATGAGATCATCACCAATGGCCACGGCCCCCGTTGCAATCACATGCGCCAAGACAAGACGCGTCAAACGCCAACTGCCGAAAAATCCTGATCGACCACCGTATATTTCTGCTATTTTGCGGATCATCCGCAGATTCGTGATCAGTGTTGCGATCACATCCACCAAAGCCAGCGGCA